>CAYUIL010000025.1:9125-16632 GCA_964444715.1 uncultured Pirellulales bacterium
CCTATCGAAGCACCACCACCTGATATTTCCCCGCTGTTCTGGACGGTCACAAAGCCACGACCCTCAATACCGACCCACATTTCCCTACCCGGCGGCCAAGTCCACATGGAGCCAGCACCACTGACTATCACGCTCCCATCGCCTGTGGATTGGAGGCCGACACGGATATAGGCCTCCACAGGGTGCGAAAAGGTCGCGCCGTTATAGATGTGCAAGACACCCGTACCCTGGTTGCCTATGCATATCCATTCGCTCACATTCAGGTCGCCACCGTTCATATCGACCGTCCCGCTTTCACCAGCCGCTTCACCGAGGCCCAGCTCCCGGCACCCATCAACGAACGAGGTGATGCTGGCAGTTCCACCATTACTGATGTGAGCAGCGTCCTCAGAACCTGGCGTGCCGGCTGTCCAGTTGGTCCCAATAAGCCAATTGCCGCTTTCGACCTGCCAGTAAGTGTCAACGGCCCAGACCGGCCCTGTAACTAACAAGCACCCGGCAATAACCACTATGGCCGTAAACCAGCTTTTGTTTTTACTACCTCTTAACATTTGACACCTCCCGGGCATTTCATCTTTTTATCAACCGTTATTATTTAATAGTCAGATTCAGCTTTCGGATCACGTGATAAGCTGTTTGTGAGCTAAAAGACAGAGTACACACATTTTACCGTTTGTCAAGTATTCGGCGGGATATTATAGGACGCTGCATCCTTTTATTTCCCTTCTCATAGGCCCCTTATAATTTGCCACCCAGGCAAACTCACGAGTAAGATTACTTTGCGAGTCAGGAAAGAGAACCAAATCTCGACTCGATTTAGCTATGAAACGTGTGTTAGTGTGCCGCCGGAGGAGTGGAATAATATGGCAGTAAAGACAGCGAAGATTTTCGACCATCCGCTGAAATTCCTTACCTGCGAAGGCAGCGTCAATAAAGGTAAAGGCAGGGTCGCAATAGCCGACACAGGAACGTACCGGGTTTTGACCCGGGGGGAAAAACAGCGGCAACTGGAACTTACCGGAAGGACACTAAAGGGCAAATTTCAACTTCTGCCGGTCAAAGAGGCGAGGTGAGGGCTTAAAAAATAGCTATTTTGGTATCGTAATCAACAAAAAATACAGGAATAAAATCGTGCAAGAAAATACTTGACTAACAATGGACTTTATGGTAAATGAGAGAATAGCTATTGAAGAGAGGGCTTAGGCCCGTGTAAAAGACCAGAAACGAACAAGGATAAGGAGATTCAGAGAAGGGTGAAGAATCACTTTTGGCGGTATCCAAAGGGGCGGATAGTGCGCCTACAATGTGAAAGGCAGGAGGAAATGAAATGAGCAAGGGGCTGAGAAAAGCAGGTTTATGGGGGATAATAATTTGGGCGGTATGCATAGAGGGCAGTGCATCAGGAGCAAGCTTTACATACGAGCCGATAACAGACCCGATTGAGTCGGCAAGTTTTTCGGTCGATTTCGCGGCGTTTACCGCGCACCGAACAATGGCAGATTATGAGTTGAATTACATAAAACTCGTCGACCTTACGGGAGATTTGGGGATTTTGGACCTGTCGGACGATTTTTTCGGGACATCGGCGTGGCCTGACGAGCCGAAGATAAATATGGGCGAGCTGGAGACGGGGATAGTAAGCGCAGAGATAGATGCGTCGTTCTTCCCAGCGCTGGCGGGCGGATACATCGGGCTGAATTTTCTCTTTACCGACACGGGCGATTCGATGTTCGCGATGGACTTTATATCGCTGACACTGGAAACGGCGGTCGAGACGGTTACATCATACTATGGCTGGCCGGTAGGCAATGAGAACAACGGATTTGGAATTGGACTCGCGGATGGTGCTGATTTGCCTGCGCCGCTGTCTGAGTCGATTCCTGTCGGGGCGACAGGGACGGGTTTTGATGAGACAATCAGCAGCGATACAAAAATTCCGGAACCGACGACTTTAATTCTGCTGGGATTGGGAGGGGTATATTTGCTGCGAAAACGAAACGTAAAACGTGATTGTCTTTTGATAGCTGTAGTATCATCGGTTGCGATTTCTCAGACGGCATACGGGATTACTATTACCGACGTTAATATATACCAGATGGATTTCTATGGAATCGCGGCCCCAAGAATCTACGACACCAACTGGGGCGACTTCCAGTTTCGCGTTACGCCCGACGCCGACATGAACAATTACTATCTGAGCCTTTGGATCCGCCGGGATAGTAGCAGCCCTGCTATATGGGTAATCGACAATATGGTGATACCAGCCAGCAGCAGACTGGACGGACCTTTTGATGGCGCGAGATTCTTCAGTTTGGCCGACGTCGTTGAGTCAGGTACGACCCTTGACTCAATAGAGTACCAGATGCAGCTTTCCACCACGTTGATGGGCGACACCCCTCCCGGCGGGCCGTGGACCAGCGTGTCGGTGACAGACGGCCTGTACGATGTCGGCGATGGTCTCGGCGTGAATCCTGCTCCGGGCACACCGGCCGTCCCTGGGTTGCCCCCCAGGCCGTCTCCCATCCCATTGCCAGACCCGAACCTGATGAAAATTTTACAGAGGTTCCGTTTCTGCAGGGACATCGAGGAAGAACCAAACCATTGCACGCCAGCTTCTATAGCACGCAGCTTGTTGTGGCTGCATGACACCAATGCAATTAACCTTGGTACGCGGGCTGACCCAAACACTCTTATCGCGGACTTTAATAAGGCGGCGCAGTGGTTTGGCAGACCGAACACAATCCGCAGCCCCAGCGACCCCAACGAAGACCCCAATCTGCCTCAGTGGTGGGTGCGCCTGTTGCAGGGTAAGCTCAAGATGACCAAAGACGTCAATATGGTGAACAAATTTGCGTTTCACTGGCTGCCCGGCGATGTCTGCACACCTGACGGCAATGCAATAAAAAGAGGCGACTGGCCGACACTTGAATTCATCATGAATGAATTCGACGCGAATGAAGATATGGAGATTATGGTTGACTGGCTGGACGTGAACAATAACATAATTGGCGCACATACGATGACGATTGTCGATGTGAACAAGCACGGAATCTGGGTCCAGGACGATGAGCACCAGGGACAGCCGGATTCCGAGAACTCCCGCCGCTATACCAGATTCGTTAACGGCGTGCCGCCGGACCTTAACGACCTGCCCAAGAACAGAGTAACTATGGTGGTTTCCGAGTCGCCGGAGCCGGAGAGGGAAAATACCCATATATACCCACCTGACGGGAAGTATTCGCCGAAAGTTGCGGTTGGTGCGCCTGCTTCCATCAAAGCGGCGGTCCAGAATAATTTTGTAGGTGTGCCGGGGGCGGACGTCGAATTTATCAAAAGGGCCGGAAGTTTCACCTTTACCAGCGGGATTATTCTGCCCGACGGCTCAAAGACGGCCAGAGCCACCAATGAAGATGGAATTTCTGAGATAACAATAAGAGGAGACGAACCGGGGCCTGCGCTAATCGAGGCAGCCGTAACAGGAGTAGAGAATTCGTCAGCATATCTGTTCTTTGATGTGATACCATGTCCTGTTTCGCAGAATCGAGATGAGGACTGTGATGTTGATTTCATAGATTACGCAATATTTGCAGACACTTGGCCTGGGGACTGGTCAGAATTAGGGCTGCTGTGCGAACAATGGCTTGAAGGAAAATAACCTAAAGCAGGGATTATTTTCGCAGGGCCGGCACGTCGGGTTCGACGTGAATGACGATATTTACGGGACGGGTGAGCTGATTGTGGAGAGCAGTTTCGAGTCGCTCGGAGATTTCGTGGGCGGCTGAGATGTTCAGGTTGGGGTCAACTAAGATGTGAAGGTCGAGGAATATCTCCCTGCCGATGGCGCGGGTGCGGAGGTGATGATACTGGCGTATTTGATTATCGGCCTTGATTACGTCCTTGATGTGGTCGAGAGTGGCCTTATCGACGGCCTGCTCGGTCAACTCGGCGAGGCAATCCCTGATAATACCGGCGGCGACGAGAGAAACCATAACGCCGATGACAACGGCAGCAACCTGGTCGCCATAGTCGAAGCCGAACTTCTGTGCGATACTGCCGATGATGACGGCAACCGAGCTAAGCGCATCGGCGCGGTCATGCCAGGCGTTGGCCAGAGCCGCCGGACAATGATATTTGAGGGCTACGGCCTTGGTAATTCGGTATATGACTTCTTTAACAACAACGGCGAGAACCGCAGCGACAAGGACAAGATTTCCGGGATGTTTAATTCTGCCCGTTGCGATGTCGTGAGCGGCGTAATAGACCATACCGAGGCCGACGGCCAGGAGGCCCAGTGCAATAGCGGCGGCCGAGAGGGTTTCGAGCTTGCCGTGCCCGTATGGGTGGTCCATGTCGGGCTTTTTTGAGCCGAGATGAATACCGAGAAGAACGGCGAAATCGGTAATCATATCCGATACGGAATTGACCCCGTCAGCAATCAATGATAATGAGCCGGTGAGAAAACCGACAATGAACTTGACAGGGATGAGAATCAGAATATTTGCGGCAATGCTGACGTACGTTACACGCTGAATTTGCTTTGAGGCGATATTTTGTTTGTCTTCGTCCATACGAAGGTTTAATCGGCCAGTTGTTTTTGGATGTTTACGACGGCGTCGAGGTATTTTTGGGCGGCGGGCTTATCTTTCGCCTCGACTATGACGCGAATGATGGGTTCGGTGTTGCTTGGCCGGACGTGCAGCCAGCCGTCAGGAAAGTCGAATCTGCAGCCATCGCTGGTATTGAGAGATGCGTTTTGGAACAGCCGTTTTGCGGCATCGAGGATGAGTGTTATTCGTTTTTTGTCGGCCGGGAATTTCTGTTTCGTCATATAGTAGCGTGGCATTTCGCCGACGAGTTTGCTGACGGTTTTGCCGGTTTGGGCGAGGAGCTGAAGAACCAGCGCCATAGCGACTAAGGAATCGCGGATGGGGCCGACGCGGAGGTCGATGACGCCGCCGTTGCCCTCGCCGCCGATGATGCAGTTATGTTTGAGCATAGCGGACGCGACGTTTGCCTCGCCGACGGGCGTGCGGATGACTTGCCCCCCTGCCGCTGCGGCGATGTCGTCAATCATACGAGAGGTTGACAGGTTTGTGGCGGCATTGCCGGTCTTTCGACTGAAGATGAGTTTGGCGGCCAGTGCAAGGGTGTATTCTTCGCCGATATAGGAGCCGGTTTCGTCAACGATTGCGAGGCGGTCGGCATCGGGGTCCTGCGCGAAGCCGACGTCGGCGCCAGCGTCTTTGACGGCCTGACAGAGCGTGGTGAGATTTTCGGCCGTGGGTTCGGGCAGGTGTGCGAACAGGCCGGTGGGCTTATTATTCATTGGGATAACCTTGCAGCCAAGTTGTGCGAGCAGTTTTGCGCCCGGCCGGCCCCCTGCCCCGTTGACGCTGTCCAAGACAACGGTGAAGCGCTTCTCAGCGATTGCTTTTTGGTCAATAATGCGAAGAACTTTGGCGATATGAACGTCGTCAGCACCGTCATTAGTGCTGATACTGCCTGGTTTGAGTGAGTCGGACGAAAAGAAATCCCTGATATCGAAGCAAATTTTGATTTGCTCGGCGACATCGGGAGAAGGGGCCATACCATTATCGAGCAGCAGTTTCACGCCGTTGTATTCGCCCGGGTTATGCGAGGCGGTTATGATAACGCCACCGTCACAACCAAGATGCTTAACCATAATACCGACAGTAGGCGTGGCGACTATTCCGAGGTCGATAATGTTTATGCCTGCTGACGTCAGGCCGGAGGCGACGGCGGCGGCGAGGGATTGCCCGCTGGGTCGTGAATCACGGCCAAGACAAATGGACTTTGGCCGAGCTGACTCTGGGAACCGATTATGAAGAACCTCGCCAAAAGCACGACCATATGTCGCGGCTATTTCCGGCGTGAGGTTCTCTCCGACAATTCCCCGCAGGCCGCTAACGGTTATTATCAATTCGCCAGCCATAGACAATTGCCCAGTCGCAGCGTAAGAAGCAAATCAGTCAAGCTTGCAGGTATAGATTTCGTTAACGAAATCGAGCTTGCTGAGGTCTTCGACGGTATCCGCATCCGGGGCCTTATCGAGCGAGACAGCCAGCACCGCTTTTTGCTGGTCGAGTTTTTGCCCGACGCCCATCGTGCAGATGTTGATTTTGTGTTTGCCTAACAGCGTGCCGACGGCGCCGATAACGCCGGGCCTGTCTTCGTTGAAGATGACGACAACGGCCCCCTGGGGCGTCATTTCGACGTCGAAGCCGTCTATCTCGATGATTCGCAGCAGCTTTTCGCCGAAGACCGAGCCGGTAACGGTGCGAGTTACTTTGTCGGTAACAACCTTTGCGGAGAAGCTCGATGCCACGTCTTTGGGCGTCGGGTTTTTGGTTTCGTCGATGCTGATGCCCCGTTCTTTGGCAAGGACGGGGGTATTGACCATATTGAGCGGCATCTCGAAATGTTTCTGGAGCAGTCCGACTGCGAAGTTGAGCGTTACGGCCTGGACGGGTGCGTCGGCGATTTTGCCGCGATACTCAACCTGGACCTGCTTGATGCGGCCCGGCGCAATGGTGCTGAGCACAATGCCGATTCGACGGGCAAGCTCGGCATACTTTGCGACCAGCGGCGGCACGGCGCCAGCGGTAGATGGAGCGTTGACCGCGTTTCTGATGGGGCCGCCGCGAAGAGCATCGACAAGAATCTGGGCGGCCTCGACGGCCACTTCGATTTGGGCCTCTTCAGTGCTCGCGCCGAGGTGCGGCGTGACAAGACAATGGTCGAACTCTTTGAAACGAGTGTTCTCCGGCGGCTCTTTGGGATAGACGTCGAGGGCGACGCCGGCAATACGTTTCTCTGCAAGGGCCTCATAAGCAGCGTCTTCATTGATGATACCACCGCGAGCACAGTTGATCAGCCGAACAGTCGGCTTCATCATTTTGATTTGCTCGGTGTTTATCATATTGAGCGTCTGCTCGTTTTTGGGCACGTGCACGGTGATGTAGTCGGACTCTTTGAAAATCCTTTCGAGCTTGTCGGTTATTTCGACGCCGATCTTTTCTGTTTCCGGCGGGACGGCGAGCGGGTCGTAACCGAGAACTGTCATATTGAAGCCCTTGGCGGCCATCTTGGCGACCGCCATACCGATTCTGCCTAAGCCGATAACGCCTAATACCTTGTTGTTGAGCTGATTACCCTGGTATTTTTTTCTGTCCCAGGCGCCGGCTTTGAGCGAACTGCAGGCGGGGACGATGTTTCGGCTCATAGCTAACATCAGTGCCATAGTGTGCTCGGCGGCGCTGAGGGTATTTCCGCCCGGTGTATTCATAACGAGGACACCTTTTCGCGTGGCCTCTTTTACGTCAACGTTATCGACCCCGACGCCGGCGCGAGCGATGGCCCTGAACCTGCCGGGATTGGCCAGCACCTTGGCGGTAACCTTGGTGCCGCTTCGGACAATCAGGCCGTCATACTCGCCGATGATTTTTGTAAGGTCATCTTCGCTTATGCCGGTTTTAACGGCGACTTC
>CAYUIL010000026.1:0-16378 GCA_964444715.1 uncultured Pirellulales bacterium
ACTCGCATATCAGGACAATTGTTCCACTATCGACCACGAAGTTGTCAAAATAATCATCGCCTGAAGCCAAAGCTCTGTTTTCTACGCCGCTGCCCAGACATGGCTTGACGGCAGCACTACCCCATTCGCCTTTCAGCAAACCAGGGATGGTGACCCAGGCATTAGTTGCCCCGTAGCCGGTATCGCTCAGATATATCTCGTCTTTGCTTGCATCGTAGGATATATATAGAGTTCCATTGTCTGAGTCCCTCTCCTTATCTTTTTCGTCAATCGTAGAGCCAGCTATTTCTAGCTCGTAGTGAAAATATGAAGGGATATCGTTGTTAGGTTCATAGTCGGCCTCTATTATAAGATTGTTACTCCAATCCTTAAAGAGACAGAGCGTAGCGCCGGCAAAGGAGTCCGAAGGCCCAGATCTTAAATTGTGGAAATCAGTTTTGAATGAAAAATTGCCCGTCGCTGAGAAACCCCAGCCATTAGCGAAATAAATAGCGTTGTCTTCATTCACGTCTCCCGTGGAACGCACCTCCAGTCTTTCGTTAGTCTCGTCCAGCCAGACATTGGGACTCTCCTGATAGAGACTCCATAAAGATGTATTCATCGAATTGTCATTGAAGTCATCCGATGGTAAAGCATAGGCCACAGAAGCCATTGCCGCCAATACACAAATCGTAATCAACTTCTTCATTTGAGTCTCCTCCTCACAGATTTCGGGGTTTCTTTGTTTTAAGCCATTGGTATGTTCCTCATTGGCGACTATACGGAACTATTATGAACAATCACAGACCAAAAAGCAAGAAGATTTTCCGCACCCGATTCCCTTATTCCCTGTTTTCCTGATTCCCTGCTCTCCTGATACCCTGATTCCGGTTCCCCTGCTTTGGGCGGCTGAAACTTTCTTTGCCTTTGGGGGCGTAAATGTTATAATCACGCGGAAAATAGGAGCATAAGTCACAAGCACTTTTGCTCTTGTGCTCTGGATTGAAGGGAATACCGTGAGATTTCAGGTTTTCAATAACGGCAAGGCGATTAAGGATTTCGCGCTGCACGGTGCGTATTTGTTCGGCTCGGACGGTATGGCCGTCCGCCGGGCACAGATACAGTTCGCCGACGGTTTTCTCTACTGTGAAAAGCCGAATCAGGAGACCGCCGGACTGGCGTTGCTGTGGCCGGTGGAGGGTTTCGGCAGGGTGCTCCTTCCCACGACTTGTCTGCCCGAAAGGGATGAGCCATACAATCTGAATCTGGAGCTGGCTCGCGGCCGGCTGATGCAAATCATAAACAAACGCGAGGACTGGTCCATTTTTGAGGATACGGAGGATACCGTCTCTCTTTGTGGGCAGACGCAGGATTTGTTCATTCGGGCCATTCAGAATATCTCTGAGGGGCCTGTCGCTTCGCAGCTTGCAGACCAGGCGCTTCAAAAGGCGCTCGTTTTTTCAGAATTGCTTGCTGCCAAGCACGCAAAGGTGTTTTTTGGGTCGCGGGGGAAGAATCACGGTTTTGGTCGGGGCTGCCTCGGCTGCTGGGTTGACCCTAAACAGATAGGCAATCCCGCGTATATGGAGCGGTTAGCCGGTGCATTTGGCCTGGCGATGGTGCCTTTCAACTGGGGACAGATTGAGATGGAAAGGGGCGCCTACGATTTTTCAAAACTCGATGCCTGCATAAGCGCGCTGGGCAAAAGAAAGCTGGCGATAGGCGCCGGGCCTTTGCTCTGCTTTGCCAAAGAATACCTGCCTAAGTGGCTGCTCGATGGCGAGGTGAGCTTCGAAAAGATTCGTGAGTGCGCCTATCAGTTTGTTTCGGCGGCCGCGTCCCGCTACGGGGGTATGGTCAGGACCTGGTGCGTTATCAGCGGCTTGAATGCCTTCAATCATTTCGGGTTTGGTTTTGAGCAGGTCCTGGAGATAACGCGGGCGTCGAATATGGCGGTCAAGGCGGCCTCAGAAAGGGCATTGAGGATAATAGAAGTCAGCAATCCCTGGGGCGAGTATTATGGGGAAAGACCCGACACCATTCCGCCGATTGTTTATATGGATATGGTGATTCAAAGCGGCATCAATTTTGACGCCTTTGGGCTTACGATGCGATTCGGCAGGGACGAGTCGGGCCAGCATATCCGCGATATGATGCAGATTTCGGCCCTTCTGGACTCTTTTGCTCCAGTATCGAGGCCTATATATATTACGCACGTTGAAGTTCCGGGGCAGGATGCCGCCGGACACTGCGCCGCCGAGGTCGCCGGTCTCTGGCACAACAATTGGGACCGCATCAGACAAGCGGAATGGCTCGACCAGTTTTACAGGATAGCGCTCAGTAAGGCGTGTATCGATAGCGTAATCTATTCCAGTTTCACCGATGCAAAAGACAGCTTCCTGCCCGATAGCGGGCTTTTGACGGCTGCATTGGAGCCGAAGGAGTCATACGCGGCATTGAAGAGGTTTCACGACCGCATCTTTGGTCGATAACCTGATGAATGATGCTGGTTTTAACGCCGGGATGAACAAAATTCAGTTGTTCGCGTTTGTTGTTGCTGCCGGAATGGCAGTCGCTTTTTGCCTGTGTTTTGCGCTGGTCGGCGTCGCCGCAGACGATAAGATGGGGACTGTCGAATTGGAACGCAGAATAAATCCCAACGATGCACCGCAGGCAAGTTTAACCAGATTGCCGGGCGTCGGGATGGTCAGGGCACAGGCGATAGTAACTTACCGCGAGCAATTTCGGCAAAATGGGAAAGGCGATTTGGCGTTTCGAGATTGTAACGACCTGCGAAACGTAAAAGGCATCGGACCTGTAACGGCACGCCAGATGTGTGAATGGCTGAAGTTTGAGTGATAGTGAGACACAGCAGGGGTTGACCCGCCCAACGTGTGGCGGGTTGAAATAATCCTTATGGATGATTGGGTTATAGATAAGCCGTTGGGGCAGTGTTGCGCGACCGGCAGGTCGATTGAGCCGGGGGAAGAGTATTACGCGACGCTCGTGCAGACCGAGCAGGGTTTTGCCAGGCGGGATTTTTGCGCCGAGTACTGGACGCAGAACAAGCCGACGGTTTTTTGTTACTGGAAGACAAAACTGCCACTGCCGGACCAGAAAAAGCACCTTTTTATCGATGATGATATGCTGATGGCGTTCTTCGAGCGACTGGGGACCGAAACCGAGCAGGAAAAGGTTAATTTCCGTTTTGTCTTGGCGCTTGTCCTGATGCGCAGACGTCGGCTTAAATACGATTCGTCGAAGACGAGTGACGGAAAGGATATCTGGCGCCTGCGCATAACCGGCACGCAGGACTTCGTTGAAGTGATCAATCCGAATCTTGGTGAGCAGCAGGTTGCTCAGCTGACCACCCAGATTGGCGAAATTCTGCAGGGGGAGCTGTAATTGTCGAAACGAATTGCATTGTTAGTGTGGATATTGATTTTCGCCGGCTGTGCCGCTCCGATACAACGCCCGACGTGCCCCTGTGCAGGCAAAAAGACCGTCGCCGAGGCGATTGAAACATTGAATTCACGTCGGCAGCAGGCAAGGCCGATACGCGCAGCAGGCCAATGCCTTTTGCAATACCGCCTCGAAGGCAAACAGCATAAAGAGAACTTCCCTGTGAAATTGTGGGTCAATCCCCCAGACGATATTTTCGTTCAGGGCGACGTGGTGTTCGATGCGACGGGAATAGTGCTTGGCTCAAACGCCGATGAGTTCTGGTTCTGGCTGAAGCCCAAAGAAATCAGCACATACTGGTGGGGAAGCTGGTCGCAGGCAGACGACTGGCAGGGCCTGGCTTTAAGCCCCGCAGTGTTGCTCGAAGCATTTGGTGCTGTTGGTGTGCCTGGCGGCGACTGGTCGTTGACCCACGGCCGTTTCGATATTCTTTGGCTGCATAGCGAGCAGGGGACGTTGTTAAAGCGTATTTTCATCGAGCCGTGTGATTATGTCGTGACGAAATTAGAATATTTTGACTCGACGGGCAGGATTATTGTCACTGCGGAATTTTCTGCGCACAGGATGCTGGCTGAGGGATTTTTTGTCCCCACGCGGATAAAGATAATTGACTCGGCCGATGGGGAAAACAAAAATTCAGCGGAGATTTCACTGGCCTCAGTTGGTATTACACAGTTGAATGAACAACAGCGGCAACGCCTCTTTGTGCGTCCGAAGCCACGGGGTTTTGACCATATTTACCGAATAGTGGATGGCTCGGCGGTTGAACAGGTGAACGAATAAACCGTATATAACGGTTTGAAAGGGTAAATCTTCGTGGGTAAGGTAAGTTTGAGAGACCGGCTGCGCCAGGGATTGTTTCTGCTCGATGGCGCTATGGGGACGCAGTTGATTGCGCACGGCGTCGAGCCGGGAAAGTGTAGCGAGCTGCTTAATCTCGAATCTCCAGGCCTGGTCCTGCGAATTCATAAGGCCTATATACAAGCTGGCTCCGATGCCGTTCTTACCAACACCTTCGGTGGAAATGGCTTCGCGTTGACCCGCCACGGCCTGGTCAATCGCGTCGCGGACGTAAACACCGCGGCGGCGGGGCTTGCCCGCAAAGCAGCCGGCCAAACAAAATACGTCCTCGGTGACATCGGCCCAACCGGCGATTTTCTCGAACCCCTCGGAAGCTTAAAACCCAACCAGCTCACCACCGTCTTCGCCGAGCAGGCAAAGGCGCTTCTGGCAGGTGGTGTCGATGGCTTCATCATCGAAACAATGGCTGCCGTTGAGGAGGCGACTATCGCCGTAAAAGCGGCCAAATCAGTGGGTTCTGGTTTACCGGTGCTGGCCTCAATGTCGTTTGACAAACGAGGGCCGGATTTCAAAACTATGATGGGAGTCGATGTTAAAACAGCCGTGTCAACTCTCATTTCAGCCGGCGCAGACGCCGTCGGTTTCAACTGCGGCACCACTACGCTCGACGAATACGTCGAGCTTGCCAAACTATTTGTCTCCGCGGTCGATGCTTTGGAGAACACACGAGCGACGAGTCACGAGCGACGGGTCGCGATTTTCGCCGAACCCAACGCCGGCAAACCGGAATTGCTCGATGGCAAGGCCGTCTATAAAGTAACGCCCGATGAATTCGCTGTTGCTGCTCAAAAAATTTACGCCGCAGGCGTAACAATCATCGGCGGCTGCTGTGGCTCCACCCCCGACCACATCAATGCCCTGGCAAAAAAATTACGCGGCTAACCGCCTCGCTTTCTTCACATTTTAGATTGTTATAACCTGTGCAATTCTGCTAAAATAGGGCCTACAGAAGGAGTATAGTTAAATGATACCTGTTGATTCTTGGAAACCGGTAAACGCAGACGCCGAACTGCTTAAACGCTGCAAAAAAGCCATTAGGCAAGTCGTCCCCGATGCTGACGTTATTCTCTATGGCTCCCGCGCCCGTGGCGACGCAGACGAATACTCCGACTATGATATCCTTGTTCTCACCGACGGCCCTTCAGATATACCGGTTCATAAGAAAATGATAGAGAGCATATACCCTCTTGAACTGGATACCGGTGCTGTTCTAACCCTGGCTATCTATAACAGACAACAGTGGGATACTCCTCTTTATCGTGCTATGCCATTTCACGAAAATATCGACCGCGATGGGGTAATATTATGACAAAAGAAAAACGAGCATTGGTTGAATACCGGATGGAGCGGGCACGTGAATCACTTGATGATGCCAGAATAATGCTTGATGCCGGTCGACTTAACAGCTATGTGAACCGGTTATATTATGCCTGCTTTTATGCCGTCTCCGCGTTGCTCCTGACGCGGAATTTCTCAACAAGCAAGCATGGCTATCTTCGCTCATTGATGCACCGTGAGTTTGTCAAAACCGGTCTGATATCGGAGAATCTCGGCACACACTTTGACCTGTTATTCGATAATCGCCATAAGGGAGATTATGAAGATTTTGTGAGATTCAAAGCAGAACAAGTCGCCGATTGGCTGAAATCAACAGAGGAATTTGTCGCCCACATCGACCGCCTGATACAAACACTCAAATAGGACGACATCCTTAACGACCCCGAGGGAGTCTTCCTGACACTGCTTGTCGAATAGCGTCTGCGATAGCTGTACCATTGTCGATGGAAACAAATCGTTCTCTGTGCCCGTCGATAACGAATCTCCCCGATTTTCTTCGCTTTATTGTCTGCTTCACGAGTAACGTCTTTTGCGGGCGGAGGAGAAAGACTCTCGCTCCATACCTTCCATACTCTGACGACTTTAATTTGATGGCACTCATGGTAATCTCCTTGGATTTCCTCTACAGGAATTTAATAATTTGCTCGATAGTTCTTTGCGTCGCTCCCTGGTTTTTTCTTATTATCTCTTGGCCGTTTTTTGCAATCCGGCAGGCATAATCAACGTCGGCTAAGCACTTTGTCATCGCATTGAATAATTCGCCGCCGTCTTTGACTAAAATAGCGCCGTCGGCCTTCAATAGGTCATTGACGGCTTGTTTGAAATTAAAAGCATACGGGCCGACAATCGTGCATTTGCCCAAAGCGGCCGCCTCCATCATATCCGAACCGCCCATCGGCACTAACGACCTGCCCACGAAAATCACCGTTGCCAGAGAATAGAACTTCCGCAAGTCGCCCATCGTATCGCCGAGAATTACATTTATGATTGATGACTTGTCCGGCGAAGCTTTAGCGAAGCCGGATTGATGATTTATGATTTTTTTCTCTGTGTCCTCTGTGCTCTCTGTGGCTAAATAATTCTCTGTGGCTTTCTTCTTTACCTCGCTGTACCGAATCAATCCGAACCCAGCTTGTTTAATCAGGTCGGCTGCCTCCTCAAATCGTTCTGGTTTGCGGGGGACAATAGCCAGTCGCAAATCCTCAAATTGCTTTTGCTCGATGAGTTGCTTATAGACATCTAAAATAATTTGCTCTTCACCGTCCCCGGTTGCTCCTGCCACCCATAGATTCTCGTTTTTGACTCCGATTTGCGCCGCCAGTTCGTCGGCCCCCTCAACCTTGTCGGCGACTTGGGCGGTATCGTATTTTAACGAGCCGGTAACGACGACCTTTTCCGCGGGCACGCCGAGTTGGCGGAATCTGCCGGCATACTCATCCGTTTGCGCAAGAACCAGTGCAATGTCCTGGAAAATTTTCTTGGCCACCGGCTTTATTAGTTTGTACCTGCTGAAGCTGCAGTCGCTTAATCTGCCGTTGACAATGACCACCGGCACACCCGACTGGTGGGCGATTCGGACAAGGTTGGGCCAGACCTCCAGCTCAATCAATAGGCAAATCACCGGGCGAATGTTCTTAAATGCCCGCCGCATCGTCCTCGAAAAATCCATCGGAAAATAAAATATGCACAATCGATTCCCAAAAAGCTCGTTTGCGCGGGCAAAGCCGGTGTCGGTTGTAGTGCTGATGACGATTTCATATCCGCTAAATTTGTTTCCCAGTTCGCGGATAAGCGTCGTTGTGGCGTTGACCTCCCCGACGCTTACCGCGTGAATCCAGATACATTTTTTGTCGGGGTGTTTTCTGCTGATTTTGCCGAAGCGGTTCGCCCAGCCGGCACGATACCGACCATACCTGAACATCTTATAAATCGCCACAGGGCTTATTACGACGGCAGTCAGCAAATATGCGAGGTCGATAAGGAGGTTCATTATCGGGACAATGATATTCGTTCGGCTGCGCCCTGTCAAATTGCGGGGTTGTGAAAGTAAATTGTAGGGCGGGGCAAGCCCTGCCGATTGACCCTTTTCGATAGGGTCGCGAGGTATCCATAACCTCTTTTGTTTACAGCTCTTATCGTCAAACCCGCCGCGCAGCGGCGAGGTCTCGCCAAAGGCGGAGAGCCGGCCATTTTATTTATACACACATCAAAATTGGGGATGAATCAGGGCATTAGACACTTGGCAAAAAAAAAGTAATGTGTAGAATATAGCGACCGTGAAAGGTAAAATGGCACGAAACTAAACTGGGCCGAAAAGGAAACCAGATATAACTTAGAGTGGCGAACGAATAACGACAGGGCTGGCGAGCCAGCCGCGAACCTATTTAATTTTTTAACGAGAAGGAGTTTTATTGTGAACCTGTATGTGGGAAATCTGGCACGTGAAGTGACAGAAGACGAGCTTCGCCAGGCCTTTGAGGCCCATGGCCAAGTAACGACAGTTAATTTGATTAAAGACAAATTCAGCGGGGAGCCGCGTGGATTTGGATTTGTTGAGATGCCGGGCAAGGCCGAGGCGTTGGCCGCGATGGAGGCGCTCAACGGCCAGGACTTGAAAGGCCGGTCGATTATCGTCAATGAGGCCAGGCCTCGCGAAGAACGGCGGGGCGGCGGCTACGGCGGTCGCGGTGGTCGCAGCGGCGGTGGCGGCGGCTACGGCGGCAGCCGTGGCGGTCGCGGCGGCAGCTACGGCGGCGGACGGGACAGAGGTTACTAATCCCGCTGCGATTCAGCACCCGTTTTGCGTAATGCAATTTTTGCCACTTGGGCACAGAGAAACATAGAGCGTCTGTCTCGATGACCTCTGTGCCCAGGTGGCTTAACGCATTCAATGTGAATCCGTATCTTTAAGAAGGGAGTGTCTTTGCGCTATCCTTCGGCTTCACTGAGGACAGGTCTGTTTTCTCTGCGGTGAAACTTACATTCTTTTATACCGTGGTCCGCCTGCGCCTTCGGGGCAGGTCCAGCGGATATTGTCGAAGGGGCATTTGCGCTGGCAGGTCTTGCAGTGCAGGCAGTTTGAAGGGTTGGCGGGCTTGACCTCGCCCTGAACGGTTTCATAGACACCGGCGGGACAAAACGTGATGCAGGGTGCGGCAAACAAAGGCGTGCATTTGGTCTGGCAGATATTCTGGTCAAGAATCGTAAGATGGCTTGGCTGCTCTTCGCGATGTCCTGTGGCAGCGACTGCAATGAAGGTGTCTTTGTCGAAGGATTGATTGGGCTTTAGCCGGTAGGGCGTTACCGTCATCGCCTCGTAATCTTTTTCGATATTAAAGGCCGGCAGCAAAGTCCCAAGGACCGACAACGGCATACCCTCCAATGGGCCGAATTTGGCGACGGTCTGGCGGAATTTGGCGGCGCGTTTCATTTCGCTTGCGACGTTCGATTTCAAAATCAGGTCGGTATAACGAACGGCCGAATCCTGCGGGTTGTCGATTGTTTCAACGATTGCCTTTGCGGCCTGCATCCCTGAATCGATGGCGTTGTGAAGGCCCTTGATTTTGAGCATATTTACGAAGCCCGCGGAGTCGCCGATGATAAGGACGTTGCCTTTGCCTATACTGCCGCTGACTGGGTCTCGCGGGACCGCATACCAGCCGCCTTCAGGAATCATCTTTGCGCCGGCCTCGACGACGGTGCCGCCTTCAATGAATCGCCTGATGCGCCTGTGTCCCTTGAACAGTGTAAGTGCATCCTGCGGATTGAAGTCATAATACTTCCAGTCGGCGCCGACAATCATACCGACGCCTAAGTGCTCGGTCTGGAGGGAATAGACGATACCGCCGCCGAACATTCCGGGGCCGACTACCGGCGTCCATATCGGATAGCCCATTGCGTGGACGACTCTGCCGGCGGTGAATTCGGCGTATTGTTCAGGCGATACCTTAATCAATTCCTTGACGCCGACGGAGTAGAACTGATTTGTTTTTCTTTTGAGGCCTGCTTTTTCGACGAATTTTTCGGTCAGAAGGCCGTCGCAGCCCTCAGCCAAGACGACGAATTTGGCCTCGATGGTTTCGCCTTCGAGATAATTGGGCTGTTTGTGGCCTTCCTTATTGAGGCCCTGGTCAACGAGTTTGACGGCCGCTGCGCCTGTGTCGTCAACGATGATGTCTGCTGCGGCGAAGCCGCAGAGGACCTCGACACCGAGGGATTTTGCGATTTGACCAAGCCATTTTGTGAGTTTGCTGATTGAGATGGAATAATCGCCCAAGTGCGTCATTTGGCCGAAGCCGACGCCAAAGATTTTGGCGAGGCGAATCGCGAAGTGGATATTGAAGCCGAAATTTTTGCCCAGCAGGAACAAGACGTCGTCTTTATCGATAGTGTTTGCCAGCACCTCTTTTGCGGCGTCGCTGTCTGCCCAGCCGGGTGCAGCGACATCGAGCAGCGTATGCAACGGCTCTTTTTCGAGGACGGCGCCGGAAAGGTTATGATTGCCCAGTTCAAGACCTTTTTCGATGACGCAGACCTCTGTTTGGGGCCGGAGCATTTTAAGCTGTATCGCACAGGCCAGCGCCGCCGGCCCGCCGCCCACTATGAGAACCTCAACCTTGCTGTAATTATCGTTAGCCACTATGGCGTCTCCTGCAGGGCGGCGGCCAATTGCGGCACCACGTCCTCAGCCGAGCCGACGAGGTAGTAATCGCACTGTTTGAATATGGGTGCGTTGGGGTCGCTGTTGATTGCGACGATTGTTTCGGTGTTGGCGACGCCAATCATATGCTGGATGGCGCCGGAGATGCCGATGGCGATATAGAGTTTCGGCCCGACAGCCGTTCCTGTCTGGCCCACCTGGTGAATCCTTTCGGCGAATCCCTGCTCGACGGCGGCACGGGAGGCGCCTCTCTCGACGGGGATGTTCAATTTCGTCCGCAGGGACCGACAAAGCTCGCCGAGCAATTTTTCATAGTTGTCGCGGTTTTGCATACCTTTGCCGCCACTGACGATTACCTCGGCCTCGAAGTTTACCCGGCCTGCACCAAGCTCGGTTTTGATGATTTCAAGACTGATGTCGTCTTTGGTGACATTAACTTTATGATTGATGACAGTGCCTTTTCTGGATGGGTCCGGGGGCAGGCGTTTCATAACGCCGGGGCGTGCGGTAGCCATCTGGCTGCGGGAATTTTTCGTGCAAATTGTGGCCATAACATTACCGCCGAGCGCGGGACGCGTCTGTAACAGAATAGCAACCTGGCCTTTGCGGGAGGCATCGCGAATATCGAGGCCTGTGCAGTCGGCGGTGAGGCCGCAGCCGACCTTGTAAGAGACCAGCGGGGCGAGCATTCTGCCCCGTGGGGTGGCTGCATAGAGAACGATTTGAGGCCAATAGGCGCTTATGGCGTCTGCCACAACCTTGCGGTGGGCGATAGGGTCGAATTCGGCCAGAAGAGGGTCGTCGATGACATAGACCTTGTCAGAGCCGCCGGCAATCAACTCCTGTGGAATCGACTGCAATTGATGGCCGGCGATAACGACGCCGACTTTAGTTTCGAGTGAATCGGCCAGCTCGCGGGCCTTCCCGACAAGCTCGAAGGTGGCGGGATGAATTATGCCGGCGCGATGTTCGGCGACGACCCACACCTCACCCTTGTAGCTGGGTTCGACAAGCTGAAGACCGGCGAGCATATCGTCGAGAGCGTTTTTGTGAAAGCGGTCGCCGGCCGAGGCAAGAATTTTTTCTTTGGCCCGGTCGTCGATGCGGCTGACATTGGTAATGCCAAGCTCGCGGAGCTTGTCGGCGAGGACTTTGAAGTCCTCGACCTCTTTTGCGGTGCCCTCGAAGCTCCTGTCGAATTTGTCCTTTCGCCTGGCGGGCAGGACGTAGCGTGCAATCTGTCGGTCGTCGCCGGCTGCGCCTTTGACCGATTTAATGCTTTCGACCAGGATGGCAGCCAGGGACTTGACGTCGGTTATGCGTCGGCACTTTCTGCTGCTTTTGCCGGGCGGAAAGACGCGAATGACGGAGGTTTTGGAACCCTTGACGCCGACGAGCGGGGCGTTGATGTCCGAGCCGGCCCAGGTGATGACCCTTGTCCTGTTTGCGCGTCGAGCGGCGGTGAATGCGGCGAAAAGCGGGTATTCATATTTGGCGACGGTGATTACGACGGGTAATCGCCTGGCTGCGACAATTTGTGAGCCGCCGCTGATAATGCGGGTGAACTCAAATCGGCCGTTCGCAAACCGGCAGTCGGTTGCGTAGGTGATACAGGGCAGGTTCAGCTCTTCGGCGATTTGAGGCGGGACCTGGGCGGTGTCGCCATCCACCGACTGCATACCGGTTACAACGCAATAGTTATTGTCGCCGTTGAATAGCTCCTGGACGATTTTCCTGATGGAATACGCGAGAGGATTTGCGGTGGCGACGGTGTCGGCGCCGCCGAGCGAGCGGTCGGTGAGCAGGACGACCGTATCGGCGCATCTGCTCAGCGTGTATCGCAGGACCTCTTCGGCCATCGGCGGGCCCATAGTCAGGGCGACGATTTTGCCGTTGCGGTCGCCCGTGGTGAGTGAGGTCGAACCGCCGGCGAGCAGGCGCATACGATTTGCGAAGCCAAGCGCCTGCGTGTCAAGCTCGTTGATGACGCTTGCCAGCCGCGTCCTTATCAGGGTCCCGGTGTCGGGGTCGAAGGCATTATCCGTGATTTGCGATACGTCCGGGACCTGTTTGACCAGGACTATAAAATTGCTCATAATACCTGTTCCGTATTTGCCGGATACTGCAACCCCCGGTAAAAAACCGGGGGCTACATATTTACAAAAATACGCCACAGGAGGCGGCTGCGGCGGAATTGAATATGATAGCCAGCGGCCCCCCTGCTGTCAAATGAAAACGCAGCCCCGCCACGAAGGTGCTGACAGACGGAACGTCGGATGTCCCAGTTTTGGCTTGCAGTTTTGGGGCGAAAAGCAAGAATGGTTGTTAACAGGCCCCTCCTTCGCCGAAGTTACGGAGGGCATAAATAAAAACCCAATACAGGAAGGGAACAGAAAATGGACGTTCAAAGGGCATTGAAGCAGCTGGAAAAGGACGGCATAAAATTCATTACGCTGCAGTTCACGGATTTGTTGGGCGTGATAAAGGAAGTGATAAAGCCGGTGGAGGAGCTTGAGGGGGCGGCCAGCCACGGGGTGTGGTTCGACGGGTCATCGGTTGAAGGGTTCGCACGAATCCAGGAAAGCGATTTGTTTTTGAAGCCGGACTTGACGACGTATGCGGTCGTGCCCTGGCTGACCGAAGAGGGAAAAACCGCCAGATTCATCTGCGATATATACAGCGCGGACGGCGAGCCATTCGAGGGCGACCCGAGATTCGTCCTGAAGAAGGCGGCCGCGGAGGCGGCAAAGGAAGGGTTTGAATACAACGTCGGGCCTGAGCCGGAGTTTTACCTCTTCAAAGCCGAAGGCGGGAACAGGACTGTGCCTATGGATTACGGCAGCTACTTCGATTTGTCCTCCCACGAGGGATACAAGGTAATCAAGCAGATACTCGGTGCGCTGGAGAGTTTCGGAATAACCGTCGAGGCCTCCCATCACGAGGTGGGCTTCGGTCAATATGAGATAGATTTCAATTACGGGCCGTGCCTTGCGGTTGCGGACAAGGTGCTGACGCTGAAGTACTGCGCGAAAAAGATTGCGCAGATGCACAATCTTCACGCGACGTTTATGCCCAAGCCGATAATGGGCAAGGCCGGGTCGGGTATGCACGTTCATCAAAGTTTGTTCAACATCGAACCGAGGACAAACGCCTTTTATGACGGCAGTCAGAAGTATAATCTTTCGAAGACGGCGTTTAACTTTATCGCCGGACAAATCAAGCACATCAACGGAATGTGTGCGGTTTTGTGCCCCATCGTCAACTCATACAAACGATTGGTGTCGGGATTCGAGGCGCCCGTTTACGTTACCTGGGCGGGGATGAATCGCTCGGCGTTATTGCGCGTGCCTAAGTGGTTCAAGGCCAAGCCCGAGGCGGCCCGGATAGAGTTGCGCAATCCCGACCCGACGTGCAATCCGTATCTGGCGTTTGCGGTGATGCTCAAGGCGGGGCTGGACGGCATCAAAAACAATCTCCAGCCGCCTGAGCCGGTCGAGGAGAACATTTACGAGCTTGACCACGAAAGCCGCATCGAAAGAAAAATCGACTTGCTTCCCACCTCGCTTGCGGACGCGATTGAGGCGCTGAAAAATGACCAGGTGCTGCGGGACGCCCTGGGCGAGCATTTGTTCGAGCGGTACATCGACGTGAAGATGCGGGAGTGGAGCGAGTTCAAGCAGCAGGTTACGCCCTGGGAGCTTGAAACGTATCTCGATATTTTCTGATTCCCGCCCCTTATTTGGGGAAGTTTAACCTAGCGAACTCCCCGTGATATTTCTTCGCCGCCTCGTCGTATGCCTTAGTCACTGCCTCACCAGCCCGCTTCGGTCCGCATTCTTTGTGGAAACTGAGGGCGAGAGAGTTAAAGTATTTTTTGATTGATGATTTTGTGATTCGGCTTCAATCTATGGTGGAATTCGGTTGTAAACACGCCGGGTTTGGAGGTAGAATCCGGAAAGAGAAGTAACAAGGAATTTATTATCTGAGCTGATTTAGAGATGCTTGAAAGATGTACAGACCGTGCGCGCAGGGTAATGGTGCTGGCTAATCACGAGGCACAGCGGTTCAATCACGAATATATAGATACCGAGCATATACTTCTGGGCCTGGTCAAGGAAGGAAGCGGCGTCGGCGCAACCGTTCTTAGAAATCTAAACGTGGATGTGGACCTAAAAAAGATGCGCCGTGAGGTTGAAAAATTAGTCAAGAGCGGCCCAGATATGGTCACAACGGGTAAACTCCCGCACACGCCCCTCGCCAAAAAGGTAATCGAATATGCGATTGAGGAGGCAAGGTCTCTCAATAACAATTACGTCGGAACAGAACACCTGCTATTGGGTCTGCTGCATGAGAGCAAAGAGAGCATTGCATTTGTTGTGCTGACGAACCTCGGTTTCGAATACGAACGGGTCCGAAGCGAAATCTTGAACCTGCAGGGTGTTAGTGCCGGCGGAGAAAAATGTGATAGACCGACGATTCTAAGGTTTTCAGACCGTGCACGTAAGGTATTATCGCTGGCCAATCAGGAGGCGCAGCGTTTCAACCACGAATGCATAGATACCGAGCACATCCTTCTGGGATTTATCAATGAAGGAAGCGGCGTCGGAATGACTGTTCTTAAAAATCTCAACGTTGACATAGGAAAGCTGCGTCGTGACGTTGAGAAACTTATGATAAAAAGCCCCGATATAGTTGAGATGGGTAAACTCCCTTTGTCAGACCGCGCGAAAAAGGTTATTGAATACGCCATTGAGGGAGCGAGGTCTCTTGGCCGTAACTACGTTGGTTCCGAGCATCTGCTTTTGGGCCTGATGTGTGAAACCAAAGGAAGCATAGCGGCGCAATCGCTGAAAAGCCATAAACTGACATACGAACAGGTCCGAAATGAAATTTTGAACGTGCTTGATAAAGGTGCGGTCTGCCGTGACGAATGCGCTAAGGCGGTGAATCGAAGATTTTCAGACCATGCGCGTAAGGTAATGGCGCTGGCCATTCAGGAGGTGCAATATCACAACCACGAACATATGGACACCGAGCATATCCTTATGGGTTTGCTTAGAGAAGGAAGCGGCGTCGCTGCGGTTGTTCTTGGGAATTTCAACGTTGACGTCAATAATCTGCGTCGTGAAGTTCAAGAAATATTAATAAACGGACCTGATATTAAACTTCCCGGTGAGCGCCACGTGAAAAATGTCGTTAAATACGCCACTGAGGAAGCGGAGTCGCTTGGCCATAGCTACATTGGTTCCGAGCATCTGCTTTTGGGATTGTTGCGTGAAAGCAAGGGCAGCAGAGCAGCACAGGTGCTGAATCGCCACGGGCTCACATACGAACAGGTTCGAAATGAAATCATTGAGTTAGTGGGAAAGCAGCGGGAATAAATGAGGCCAGCCATCTGTTTTTTATTCCGCCACAAAGCGGATGACGGAGGACAGATAACTGATGACGGACGAAAGACGATGGACGTTTGACGACACGGAGCGAAGCGACGAGCCCGTTTCGGAAACGAGCCGTGCAATCGCAACCTAACTACGCAACCAGTACCCTGCAACTCAAAACTTTTATCCGCCGTTCGTTTGGCGGACAACACTCAAAACTAAAAACTACTTTCTCAACCGCCTCACTGTCTCCAAAACTTCCCACTTCTCTATCCCCTCCTCCTTCACAAATCTCTCCACCACACGCCGAATATCAGCCAAGGTTCTCCCGTGCATCATAGCGAAAAGATTGTAAGGCCAGCAGGCAACCGGCTTGCCGTGTGCTTTGCCTGTCCTGAGCCTGTCGAAGGGCCTGTCCCTCGCTAGGTGGCATTACCACCTACTGAACCTATGCTCCCCACGTATATCCACTTAAAATTTCTTCGTCATATTGCGCTAGGTGGCATTGACAGGTACTATAATCTGTATATCATAATAACTATGAACGTCGCCTTTTTCAAAAACTGGACCAACCAGGCCCGCAAGGGCATTCTCGATCTTTCTATCCTCAATGACATCCGCAACCGCAGGATGTATGGCTATGAAATCGAAAGAAAGTTTCGCAAATCATTTGGCCTGCTCATAAGCGAAGGAACTATAT
>CAYUIL010000027.1:0-16319 GCA_964444715.1 uncultured Pirellulales bacterium
TTGTTCGACACTTATAGTTTCGGGGGTAATTGTTACCGTTTTGCTACGGTTTGGTGTTTTTTGAGATATTTTTGGCGAGGGCCCCGACTCCGCCTAAGGGCTGCGCCGTGGCAAGAAAGTAAAAAGGCCGCGAGTTGCAGCAAAACCGCACCCCACGGTCAAATTCCCAATATCAGCAACTAAGGTTCTCGCTTTCGCAAAATCAGGCCGCCGAGGCCGAGAAGTAAAAGCGAGGCGGGTTCAGGAACAACTCGCAAGGTGTCAGGGTCAACCCAACTACCGCTGTCTCTTGCATATAGTTTTATTGAATTTTTCGTGAATGTTGTAGTTGCTATCGGGTCAAATCCCGGCAACAGTATTGAGGAGGGCGAATGGAGCGTAAGTGTGAAATCACCAAAGCATGCGCCGTTTTCAACGTTATCGAAGAAAGGGTTCCATGGTTGTCCAATCGTCTCTGGTCGTGACGACCACATATAATGCGGATTGGGAGCCCCGTCAACATATGGCATACCAGTCGTATGCGGATATGGCCAGTCATAGTAATGAAGGAAGCTGAGTTCCCATCCTCCGTTGCTGATACACGGAGTGTTGAACCAGTCAGAGTTGGAAAAAACGAGTTCAAAGCTGACCCCGCATGGGTCGTTGATGACCTGAAGCATCTTGTTATCGGTAAAGTGCACGTTGATATTCAGGACATCAGCGGGCGACAACGTCACCTGGGGCAACTGTATATCTACGTAGAATTCTCTATACCCACCGACTAACGGCGGCGGGTATGCGACGGTCTTGGATTGTATGACCGGGTCAATTTCGATGTTTATCGGGTCTAACTGGGCTGCCTGCGTATGAACAACCACCCCAAGCAAGAGCAAGACCATCATAAGCCTTCTCATTGGACTGTCTCCTAACAGTAAGTCCTTCTCTCGCCCCAGGTTCTCATATTCTATATGCGCAGGTATATCTTTGTCAAGAGAAAAATGCCCCAAAATGGGCGCCGGGCTACGCCGGATAAATTTCGCGTTCGACGCCGGCCAGGTAGAACCGGCCGTCGTTGCGCATAAAGTGTGTTACGGCTTCGAGCTGGCTGTCGATGAAAGATGAGTCGTTGCCGATGACGCAGATGCCGAGGGTGGCGATTGTTTTGCTGTCGTTGTGGTCGACTTCGGAAATGGATATATTGAATCTGCTTTGCAGCCGGCCGATTACGGATTTTACGATGCTGCGTTTTTCCTTAAGCGAGGAGATACCCTGCAAGTGCAGATTGGCTGTCATCACGCCGATTATCATAAGCATACGAGGGACGTCTCTCGTCCATCGCTCGCCTCGGCATAGCCCTTAGGCGAAGCCGGGTCCATCGTTCAACTGGATGCTTCAACTGCGCGGCTACTTCTTCAGGTGGAGCTCAGCGGCTTTGTGCTTGACCTCAGAGGGGGTTCTATCCAGTTGATTGGCGATTTCCCATATTGCCGCTTCCTTGTAAATCCTGCGCAGCAGCTTGAGCTGTTTGGGCGTCCAGGAGGATTTTTTCCTTTTGCCGATGTGCAGCCGGCGAAGCTCCCGCTGCACCGAGACGAGCGAGCGTTTCAGCTTCGACGCCAGCACCACCCCGCTTGTAGCCGGATACTCCTTCTTCAGAAGCGCAATTTCCTGCTTCGTGTACGACCCCTGCTTGTATGGTCTCTTTGCGATTTTAGTGCCCTGCCAATGCTTGTCCGCCTTCGGCGGAACGGTTTCTAATACAGGTTTGTAACTTGTTACAATTTACCATCAGCCCGGTCGGCCTGCAACGAAAAATTTTCACGAAAACAAGATAAAAAACAGGTTTAGCGTATATACTTTGGCCAACGGGTTCAATTTCACCGCCGCGAACGCAAAGGCCGCAGAGAAAAGGTTATGAAATGAAAACCCGGAAGACGAAATCTCAATATCGAAATCCCAGATACCAAACAAATTCCAAATCCAAATCTTCCCAGTCCTCGGGTATGTTCAATCCAGCTATGGTTTCTTCCCGCATAGCTGGGCCGACATCAAAGCCAGGCGAAATCTTTGCGAGCGTTAACTGCATCAAGAAACTTGGCCAATGTCTTTTCTCGGTGTTTTCAAACAAAGTACCCATCCGCCGATAGTCCTTTTTTTTATGGAATCTCCGGCAAAATCGCGTTCTTGAGGCGGAAAACGGGGCTCCCGCCGGTCAAAAGCACCCCCTAACGCGTTGTTGTCCGAAAAAATCTTCGGGAAATAGCCAAAAAAAGCTTGATTTTTGGGGACAGGGGTGTTATCCTGAATGAAAATCTGGCTTAGTGGCGGACGCTAAGCATATATAAAATCTTAGGTGAGAGGTATTAGGGTAAAGTAAGGAGGAAAATTATGTATAGGAAATGTATTTCTATTACGGTCTTTTTGTGCCTGCTGGTAATGGGCAGGAGTGCTTACGGTGAATTTGGCACCGTTGGCCACGATGGCGCCGAGACCCGTTACCAGGACAACTGGCATAGCACAGCAGCAACAGAACCTGCTGTTCAGCCACTCGATCCTAACTGGCACAGGCGCGATAACTGGGGCGCAGAGAAGAACAGTAACAGACCGCCTGGGAGCGGCGGCGGGCCGTACTGGCCCAGCAAGCGTCCTCCGGACAAGGACGTATGGGCGGTCATCGAGGCCAAGTTACCGGAGCCGAACATCGCCGGAGGCAGTGCCGTGTGTTCGCGGCTGTCTATACATCCTTGGAAGGTGACTGAGGCCCCGCCTTATACAGGTTTTGCACTGACGGTCGAAGCCAATGAAACCAACCCCGTCGACTTCAACTGCGGGATACAAATAGGCCTGGCCGACAAAAACGCGGACTATGTTAGTCCGGAACAGGGTTACGCTGTTCTCAACGTCCATGGGGGCACGATGTACACGTCCAATCTATATCTGACATCTCTTCCTCCGACGACCGTTTATCAGACCGGCCTCTATATCGGCGGCGGCCCTCCCCCTTTGTGCAACGGAAGCAACTACGGCACCGTCAATATGTATGGCGGAAGCATAATTGTCCCCGGGATTAAAATCAATTACGGCGACGTGAATCTCTACGGGGGACTCCTCTATCAGACCGTTGACGATACCACTAACCTTATCATTTCCGATTCGCACGCTATGAACAAGATTAATATCGAGGGCGGCGAGCTGCGATTAAAGGGCGACCGGAGAGTCCAGGTTGAGGATTTCCGCAAAGCCGACCGGATTTGCCCCTGCTGGAACCGTGGTATCCTTTACGTCGACTACAACGGCACTGACACAAATGTCACCGCTGAATGCACACCAGGAAGCGCCTGGAGCCCGACGCCGGCAGACGGTGCAGAGCGAATCGTCCTGGACCCAACTCTTACCTGGAAACCCGGCGACTGGGTGCAGGCAGACGCCTGCGATGGCGGCACACACGCTGTGTACTTCGGTCCCAACGAGGTCAATGTGACGGAAGCCAACGAGGTTAATCAGATGGGCGTCTATAAGGGCAGGCAGGACCCGTGCAGCTACACCCCGACCGCACCACTCGAGGCCGGAACCACCTACTACTGGAGAATTGACGAGTATAACGATACCGACCTCAACATGTGGACAGGTCAGGTCTGGTCGTTCAAAACCAGGGGCGGCGATGCAATTGACCCGGTACCCGCGGATGGAGCCGTCGGCTTACACATTCCGCTACAGTTGAGCTGGACGCCGGGTGTGTTTGTAGCGGATACCAACGGACACGAGGTCTACTTCGGCACCAGCGAGGTCAACGTGGCAAACGACGCGAACGACAACCACCTGGGCACCTATCAGGGCGTTCAGGATTCCAATGTCTTCCTGCTCAGCAAGCTGGATTATAACCTGGTCCCTGACACCACCTACTACTGGCGCATCGCTGAGATCAATAAACTCAACCCCAAAGGCCCCTGGGAAGGCGTGACCTGGAGCTTTACGAATACCAACTACTTTATCATCGACGACTTCGAGAGCTACGGCAGCGACGAAGCTCTGTTGGCAAGATGGGATATAGGTGATGATTACGAGAGCTGCGCATACAAATACGGCGCTGGTCAGATTGGGTGGGTGTATTCTGCTGAAAATGGAACTATGCAGTTCGACTACGATAATCAAAGCGGGAGTACATACTGTCCTAGCTGTCGCTTCTCAGAGGTGAGGTTCGACGCCAACGGCGCCGACTGGACCGGCGGCGGTGCTCTGCCCGACAACGACAAGGCCAGAATTCTGGCAATATCCTATATTGGAGAGCCAGGCAACAGTTTGGATAACCCGAGCGACCCGAACTACGACAAGATGTACGTGGCGATCGTAGATATGGCGGGCCATTTAGGCACTATCATCAAAAACAGCGATGAAGCGCAGAGGACGAGTTCCTGGGAGCAGTGGGAGGTCAAGCTTACCGACCTGAACAGTCCAGATGTGGATCTCAAGGACGTCAATTATCTCTACCTCGGCTTTGGCATCAGGTGTAGTGCGGGGGATAACGGCGGCACCGGAACGGTTAGGTTCGACGACATCCGGCTGTACCAGAGACACTGTGTGCCGGAATACGCTCCTGGTGATTTGACCGGCGACTGCAAAGTGAATTTGGACGACGTCAACGTGCTTGCCGGTGAGTGGCTCGAAGGGCAGACGACAGTGACTCCCAAGGAGCCGTGCAACATCGACCCCAACCTTAAGCTCTGGTACAAGTTCGACGAGATCGCTGGCGAGGTTGTGACCGACTCCTCAGGGAATAACTACCACGGCGATATTAACAGCGACGCGGGCAGCGGTTGGTGGGACGCCGGCGGCTATGACGGCGGCTGCCTCAACGTGGATTATACGCTGGCTTTTGACTATAACACTTATGTTGACGCCTGTACGGCGGCGCTGGGCTTCGTGGATACCAACAACGCCCTGACCTTCTCGGTCTGGGTCGATGAGGACATCTACTCGCCAATAGAGGGGTTCCCCCGGCTTGTCAGTGTCTTCCAGGACACCAACCCGGAAACCTCTTATGATGATGAGTCCGAGGTCGTGGAGATTGAGTGTCCGGCGCCGAGGTCCTTAGAGATTGGCGAGGGCCCGTTAGTCCGCTACATCCCGGGATCCACGGAGGTCTCTGAAAGGGCGGTTTCACAACAAATGGAATGGAGCGACTTCGGAGGCGGCTGGAACCACTATGCCTTCGTCAGGGACACCGATGACAACTATATCCGCATCTACCATAACGGCGGGCTGGTTGCAGAGGCGACGAATACTACCACGCCTATGTTTAATACCCCGATTGAGGTGTTCCACATCGGCTACTGCGGGAAGAGCGACACGGACACGAAGTGGACCGGCAAGATAGACGATTTCAAGGTTTACGACTATGCCTTGTCACAGGCGGAAGTTGCCTGGTTGGCGGGCTTCAGGAGTAATCCAAGCTATGTGCCCGTGCCTTTCAATAATAAAGCCAATCTCAAGAGCAGCACGCCGGAGAGAGTTAACTTTGGTGACTTTGCCGTACTGGCGCAGAAGTGGCTGAGCGAGCAGCTCTGGCCGTAGTTTACAGTTTGTTAATGACGTTTTTCGGGGCCTGCAATGTCGGTTGGCGTTGCAGGCCCCGTGTGTTTTATTGAAACACCATATTTCCGAAATGCGCGACAAAGCGGGGTATGATACAGCCGAGGAAGATGTCGGGTGGTTATGGTGTCAGCAGGTCAGGTGGAAAGCCGCCGCAACGGCAATACCTTTTTCATATAATTCATTGAATCTTTCGACGGCGTCCTGAGTGTTTAGCGTTTCGAGCTTGATGTTTAGTTGCTGAAGAGATTGTCGAGCCGGCTCGGGTATGCTGAGGGCGCCGTATGCCCCGCAGCCGACGATTAGGACTGCCGGATGTGCTGCAATTACGGTTTGAAGGTCTTCGACGGACAATGTATGCCCGCGTTTGCGCCGCCAGTTTGGCTGAACGGCGCCGCCGACTATTATCAGGTCACTGTCGTATTCTGCGCCGTCGATGACGATTCTGCCGAACTCATATTCGTTGATGTGCATATCCCAAAACGCCTTTCGGCCTGTTGTAGGGTTTGAGTAACCAGCGTAGATAGCATACGATAAGGAAGTCGGTGCGGCAATAGCACTGGTCTCGACTCGTGAACGGGGTGTGTGTCGAGTTTGTAGGTAGTCGTAGGACGGGGCTTGCCTGCGTGCCCTCGGGGTGTGCTTTCTCGAATTAGCAAACAGAGGGCCCTTGAATGTTTACCCTGCATAGCCAGTTTTGGCGAAGTAGGGTCGTTGTCGGGGGCCTCGAGCAGGGGTCAGAGAAGATTCCTGAGGTGATTTCTCAGGAGATGGCGGGTCAGAGAGAGAACGAGCACGCTTACGCTTACGGCGGCCCAGACATCGAGCGAGGCGTTGTGTATGACAGCGGCGATAGCAGTCCCCGCGGCTGGAGGGTGTTCGATGTCAAAGAGGACCATCAGGAAGATGGCGATTCCGACTGCGATGGGGCACTCGATAGAAAAGGGCAGCGATGTGAATGCAAATATGGTGCCGGCAGCCAGGCCAATTAGGTGACTTGGGATGACCACGTTCGCCTGTGCTGAGGCGGTAGTGGGCAGTGCAAATACTATGAAGGCGGTCGCGGCGATGGCACTTATCAGGACCATCCTGGCTTCGCCGAGTATCAGGAAGAGAACCGCGAGGGCGCACGCGGCCAGAGCGCTTTGCGCGAGATAGTAAGGCCAGAACTTCTTGATTTTAGCAATTTTATCTTTGTCGTATTGCATACAGGAGCACTGTAGTCATTATAGCATTTGCAGAAGGGTGGGGGGAAGTAGAAAAAACGGAGAAGGCGGGATTTGCTTCGCAGCCCGCCTTAGGCGTGTCGGACCTACGGTGCAGCCAAGCCGAATCGCTCAAAGATTGTCCAAAAACTAAAAGCCCTCGGTTTCAAATACATCACAGTAGATTTGCAGGGCTTCCGAAACGGGGCGATGAATGAGGTGCTAACGGAAAAGGCAAGGGAAAAATTCAAAAGTTAAAAGTCAAAGGTGGGACAGATTCTTCGGTCTCTGCAAGCGGGGCCTCAGAATGACACCCATACAGATGGGTGTCAGTTTGTTAATCCTGCTATTGCTGCTCCAATCAATGTGGCGTTATCGACGCTGATGATTTCGGAGTGAAGCCCTCGTTTGTTTTCGAGATATTGCTTCAGGTAGAACTCGGTGCGGGGTTTGAGGGATTTCATCTGATAAAAAGTTGTGCCTTCGGCCACAATGCAGATTGGGCGGGTGGGGTCAGTACCTTGGCCAGATTTTATAGCCATAGCGGAAAGGTTAATCGCGGTGAGTTTGGCGGCCCGCTCGGTCAATCGGTCTGCTATATAATATAAGGTAAGAGCATCGTCGGAATTACCCTGTTTGCAGGTGTTTGCGAGGGGATTGTTGCCGTAGGGGTAAAGCAAAAAATCGTTCATATCTTTGGTTTCGAGCTCAGACATTTCCCAGAGGGACCCGGCGACGGGAGTTGAGAACAGATTTTCAACGCACGCCTTTTGGATTGTCCGCAGGCAGACGGGGCCGAGGTATGCGCCTGAAATCATTTTCTCGAATTTGTGGATGCCGGGGTTGATGGTGGATTTGTCGAAGGCGGCGTCGATTTTGCCACGGTGGCAGCCGCCGAAATTGCCGGATTCGGTGTTTATAATCTGGCTTTTTGAGGGGTCGAGGTTCTTTGTTTTCTTGATATTGGAATTTTTTTCGACGTAGCAGGTGTTGGTTCCTGTGCCTAAGATGAAACCAATATATGAGCCGAAGGAGCGGTTCTGATGGCCGACGCCCGCAAGAAGTGTTGCGACGGTGTCGTTGAGCAGGACGATATGTTTATCGCCTGTCAGCCCGATAGCCGCCAAAGCGTGGTTTAGGTTTTCGCCGATGAACTGGCCAACGACATCGCGTGCCTTGATTTCTTTTGAGAAGCGGATTAGTCGGCCGTCTTTGTTCGGCAGGATTTCCACCGCATATGAGAAACAAAAGCCGATATTTTGAGAAACGTCGGCGACGTCTCTGAGGTAGCCGGCCATTATCTTAAAGAACTCGTCTTTGCTTATCTCGTGCTGCACACCGGGCATCTTGTATAAACGAAGATTTTCGATTATTGGTTTTTTCTGGCCGTCAAAATAGACAGTGGCGACCCTGAAGTTTGTGCCGCCTGCGTCGGCGACGATCACGCGTTTGTTTGTCGGGACTTCGGCAACGACATCGATATAGGTGGGTATCATATCGAGCGTGCTTTTTTTGCCGGCCAAACCTCTCTCCATCTCTTTAAGAAACGCTTTTACGTTTGTATCGATATCGACATCGAGGTGGTCCATCTGGTATTTTCTGAGGAAGCGGACTACGTTTTGCTTTATTTTGCTCACTTTCACGTCTCCTTGACAGTGCTTCTAAAGAGCACTGTCATTCCGGCCTTGAGCCGGAATCCAGATTGCTGAACTGGATTCCCGCTTTCGTGGGAATGACAGGTTATAACAGCCACTGTTTAATTTGCAATTCAAATGGCCTCAATCCGCATAGCCATCTGGGTGTTTGGTGTGCCATTTCCAGGCGGACTCGACGATTTTTTCGAGATTGGTCCATTTTGTCTGCCAGCCAAGCTTGTTTTTGGCCTTGGTGGAATCACAGATTAGGACAGGAGAGTCGCCCGGCCTGCGTCGGGCCTCGACGATTTTGAAATTCCTGCCGGACACCTTTTTTACGGTATCAATCACTTCGCGGACGGAATATCCTTTCCCGTTGCCGAGGTTATAAATCATCTCCGTCTGCTTATCGAGTTTGTTGAGGGCCAACAGGTGCGCTTGGCAGAGGTCTTCGATGTGTATGTAGTCGCGTATGCAGGTGCCATCGGGGGTGGGGTAGTCGGTTCCGAAGATTTTGACAGATTCGGATTTACCCATTGCGGCGAAGATAGTCAGCGGAATCAAGTGCGATTCGGGATGATGGTCTTCGCCTAAGGAGCAGTTGTGGCCTGCGCCGCAGGCGTTGAAATAGCGAAGCGCGACGTAATGCAATTTACCGGCTTTGGCCTGATGATGGCACATTCTTTCGACGGCTAATTTCGTCTCGCCGTAGGGGTTGATGGGTTTTGTGGGCGAATCTTCAGTGATGGGCAGTTTATCAGGTGTGCCGTAAACCGCGGCGGTGCTGCTGAAGACGAATTTTTCGACGCCTGCCGATTCCATTGCGGCAAGCAGCGTCTGTGTATTGGAGACGTTGTTGTGGTAGTATTTGAGTGGATGGTGAACGGATTCGCCCGCCTCGATGAAGGCGGCAAAGTGCATAACGGCCTCAATTTTGTATTTTTTGAGGGTTGCGACAAGCAGGTCAAAGTTGGCCAAGTCACCCTCGACGAATTCACAGCCGGCGATGGCGGCCGTGTGACCTTTGCTGAGATTGTCGTAAACGACTGGGTTGTGTCCTTCAGCGGCTAACATTGCCGTCATATTGCTGCCGATGTATCCGGCTCCGCCGGCGACAAATATCCTCATTTGTTTTGTTCCTTTTTTGTTGCCGCGAGTTGTTTTTTATCCGCCATCAGGCGCGACTCGATGCGTTTTAGAATTTCGGTCTCCAATTGACTATCCCTGCCGAGGTCCATCCAGGTTATGTTTGATTTTTGCTCGTGGCCGAGTTTGAGTTTTTGCGCGGAGCGACGGCTTTCGGCAAGGTTCGTGTAGCCCTTTCCGGCGGCGTCCTGCTCCTGCGGCAAGCTCAACCTTTGGGTTGTTGCCTTGCAGTTGATGCAGAGTTGTCCGGATTGTTCGCTTATATTAAGCTCGACGGTCCTGCGTATGCTGTGGAGGTCTGCTTCGGTGCGGTTGAATGAGCCGACGCTGTCGGTTCGCCAGAATTCAAACATCTGTGCGCCTGAAAGGGGGTTTGTCCTTATGTAGCCCGTTTCGGCGTCAAGCTTTTCGATTGAGAAGTGCATCTCGGCAAGAACACTCTCGGCGGTATTCATCGCGTCGGCCCGCGGTGAGCTTGTCGAATCCGTTTTGGTTACGGCTGGAACGCAGAGGCGGTCTGTAGTTGTGATGTATTTATTTTCGGCACAGCCGGCCAGCATTAGCATCGACGAGAAGACAAGCAGTTTAGGCAATCCTGATTTATTCATTGTTCTCATACCGGTTGGTAATTATATGCGGATGCAATATGCGACTCAAGAACGGATTTCGGCTGGTGTGTCAGCATTACAAAACAAAAGGGGCCACTTTACAAAATGGCCCCTTTTGAAAAGTTATCCGTCAGTTCCATTCCTGTGCAATCAAGCTTTATCAGCTGACCCACAGTTGCTTTGTTTAAGTTCTGCTGATTTTTTTCAGTTTGCGGATTAGCCCCACAGTTGCAGTGCCGATTAGGCCGAGCATAAGAGCGCCCGGGGCCGGGATAACGGAGACATCGACGTTGTCAAGAGCAACGGTAGTGATTACGCCATCAAGGCCGGGGATTAATTCGCCCTCTTCATTGTATGCGGGGTCAACCTCACTGAAAAAGTCGAACGCAAGCAGGACGTTCATATTTGCATAAGACGACACGCCCAGTGTTACTGTGTTACCAAACACGCTGACGCCCGGAGCCATAAGCTCACCGACGGATGTATCAATTGAGTAAAACCAGGTGACGCCCGGGTCATAAGAAATCAAAGGATTGTAGGACTCATCGAGCAGAGAGACGGTAAAGGAGTCGGTGGTAGGTGAGCCGACGCCAATGCTTTCCATTATCCGGTCGAACGAAAGCTCCAGTGCGCTGGCCGGCAGGGTGAAGACCTGCTCCAGCGAAATCGGTGAATAATCAAAGTCTTCCTGGAAAAGCGCATAGCCACCATTATTGGTAATCGACGTCCCTTCGACCTCCGAAGGAACTACCGTCCAGCCGGACAGGCCGTCTTCGGGGTTGAAAGTGCCGTTTGTTGGGACCGCCGAGGTAGCGGACACCAAAAACAAACTAACCGCCATAGATACGACAAAAGGTCTTACATAATCATTCTTTAACATTCTCCTATGCCTCCAAAAAGTGTGTTTGTGTTTATTTTATGCCAGAAGACCGATTCTTCTGATTTCCGTTTCGTGATAAAGTAGGCGTGAGTAAGCGTAATTCGAGTGCGGGGATGGCGGTATCCCTTAATGGCCTTTCCTTCTGGCCGATGAGCAAACATAATCTCCCGCTCCAAAATAGTTACCAGCTTGAGGCGGGTGTGTCTCCATACATCCGCCGCCTCCTTTAATTGTTCAGAAAGTCAGAAAGTGTGTATACAGCATCTGTTGCGATGCCGTCAAGTGGAAAATCCTGGAAAGTTGAAGATTTTTTGGGTTATACCATGCGAATCGTTGAGGATGAGGGCAATTAAAGGGTTTTTTGGCGAATGGTCGATAAGGTTAATAGCGGCGCAAATTGATTTTACCGCAGAGCACGCCGAGACCGCAGAGAAAAATTTGAGAAATAACTTTGCGTGCTTTGCGGTCTCTGCGGTAAGAGCAGGGAGTTTCTATGCCTTCAGTCCAGGCGCAGGCAATCGCAGACAAACTGGATACGCTGCCATTGGGTCGGCTTGTCAGGGACTTTTTAAGCTACTTGACTGTCGAAGGAGGATTGTCTGACAACACGATTCAGGGTTATGGGCGCGACCTAAGGGATTTCCTGGGGTTCTGCAAGGCGGGCAAGGTCGGGGAGTTGCGCGAGATTACGCCGGCGGTCATTCAGAAATATATGATGGTGCTGGCCAAGGCCAACAGGGCGGAGGCGTCGGTGAAGAGGGGGTTGGTGGCGATAAGGATGTTTCTGCGGTTCGGCAAACTCAATGGGCTGGTTGAAGACGATTTCACAGGGATTCTGGAAGGGCCTAAGCTGTGGCAGAGATTGCCGACGGTGTGCAGCAAAAAGCAGGTGGTGGATTTATTAGAGGCGCCGTCGCCGAAGGAAAAGTATTATCTGCGGGATAAGGCGATGCTGGAACTGCTGTATGCGACGGGCGTCAGGGCAGGGGAGTTGGCTGGCTTGAAGGTAATGGATTTGAATCTGGAGGTCGGATATTTGCGATGCGTCGGTAAAGGTAATCGGGAGCGGGTGATTCCGCTTGGCAAGGTTGCGGCTGGTGCGACACTGGAGTACTTAAGGGAGTTGAGGCCGAAGCTGGTTAAGCCCTTTAGCGGGGATTCTTTGCTGCTTTCTCGAACCGGCCGGGCAATGAGCCGTATTGAAATCTGGCGTCTTATCAAAAGATATGCGGCTCGTGCGGGGATGCCGAGGAATTTAACGGTGCATACGCTGAGGCATTGTTTTGCGACGCACCTGCTGGCCGGCGGCGCGGATTTGCGGAGCGTGCAGGAGATGTTGGGACACGTGGATATATCGACGACGCAGATTTACACGCACGTTGACCAGCAGCGTCTGCGGGAGATTCACAGGAAATACCACCCCCGGCCATAGTAAGGAATGGAAGTTTGGGTGGCGAAGCAGAGAATGAGCGATTGACGTATATTGGAGTGCGGCATTATTATCGGAGTCGGTTGATGTGCTTTAACAGGGTGTAGTGAATGACAATGCGACGGTTATATCTGCTGGTTTTGCTGGTGCTGGCGGGGTGTCAGCGGGAGGCGATAAAGACGGACAAGTCCGCCCTGCGTCCTGTGAACAAGACGACGGCGGAGCCGGCCTCGCGAGCGGATATTGAGACACAGTTGAAGATAAACCAGGAGGCCCTTTTCCGTGGCGCCACGGAGGAGATTCGGGTGGATGCCGCGATGGTAATGCTGTTTAGCGACAGCACGCGTGCCAGGCAGATTCTGATAGATGCGTTGAAGCAATCGGAGAATAAGGCGGCACGGGTAGCAGTTTGCAGGGCGCTGACGGCCAGCAGGGAAATGAGACGGCCGGTAAAAAATGAGAAGGATTTTATTGAACCGTTGGCTGAGGTTTTGAGGACTGAAGAGGGTGGCACGGCGAAGTCCGCGGCCCAAGCGGCGCTGCTTTTCGATTATGGGGAGATATCGAATGTTTTGGAGCCGATGGCCAGGGATGCGACGCTGCCGGCCAAGGCGAGGTTGAATGCGATATACGCGATGAAGGTGCAGCTCGACATAAGGGCGATAACTCGGCTTGTGGAGCTTGTGGAGGACAAGGATGCCCAGGTTTCATCTGCTGCTCGTGAGGCGCTTCGTTCGATAGGCGTGCCGGTGGGCAGAGACGCGAGGAGCCGTGCACAAATTTTAGCTGAATTGCGAACCAGGGGCATGGAGAGGTTTCAGCGGGACTGGATGGTTCAGCAGGAATCGCGGGTGAGCGAATTGGAGAGGGAGCGGGACCTGTGGCGAAAACTGTATATAGGTGCGCTCGACAGGGTATATGATGGGCTTGGCGATGAGGGACAGCGAGGCAAGTTCCTGACGGAACAATTGGGCAGTTCAGAGTCGGCGGTTCGGCTTTGGGCGCTGGATAAGGTATCGCAGTGGCGTGTGGGGACACAGGCGAAGCTGCCGGCTGAGGTTGGGCCTGTTTTGGTGAAGCTGGTCTCCGACGGCAACAGGAACGTGCGTCTTGCGACGGCGAAGCTGCTTTCGTTGACGGGCGAGCTTGGTTCAGCGGAGCGTCTGGCCGAGCAGTTCAAAATCGAGCAGGATGAGGAGGTGAGGATGGAGTTGTTTGCAGCGCTTGGCGCGGCGTGTCATTATGCGCTTGTCCCCACGTCCGGGAGTCAGCTTTCGCCTGAGCTGCGCAAGCAGACGCTGGAATGGGCGGCGGGATACTTAAATGACCAGGATGCGAAAAAATCTTACAGGGGCGCTGAGGTAATAAGGAAACTGCTCGAGCCGGCGGGGCTTTCCGGAGAAGAAGCCGCAAAGTATCTGGATATGCTTGTCGAGAGGTACAGGCAAAACGGGCAAACCAGTGACGGGACACTGCGGGGCGAGCTGCTCGGGACAATGGCGAGATTGTGCGGGCAGAACGCTTATAAGGCGGAGTTTGCGAAGCGATTCGCAGGTTTGTTTGAACAGGCGTTAGGTGATGAAACAGACCTTGTCAGAGAAGCGGCAGTGGACGGGCTTATCTGTATTGACAAGCCAAAGGCGTTAAAACTCCTGGCTAAGGATTTTGTGAATGACCACAGCCAGATAGTCAGAGACAGGGTGATGGAGCTTGCAGGCGAAGTTGGAGGCAAAGACGACCTGCCGTGGCTGTGGGAGAAAATCGGGACCAATGCGGAAAGCAAGACGGCATGGCAGGCGATGCTGAAGATATTTAATGGCTGTGACGTCAATGTTATTGAGGGCTGGGTGGGCAGGTTCGATTCGCAGGGGGGCAGACAGAAACTGGCCGACGAGCAGTGGATACCTCTGCTTGAGCTGGCGGAGCGTAAGGCGGTTGCTGAGAACCGCCCCGAGATGGTCAGGACCGTCCGGGAGAAATTGGCCCGGCTGTATAGCGAGGCGGGGCAGTTTGAGCAGGCGGCTGAGTGCTTGGGCAAGTTGCGGGAGTCGGCCAGGACCGCGGAGCAAAAGGATGCGGTTTTGGGGCAGTTAATGGATGTATACCTGCGCTGGCCAAAGGTGGAGGCGGCGGCCCGGCTCGTAGGTAACTGCTTGCTGGAAGGGGACTTAGGCGCGGATAGTGCGGTTATTCGTTCGATAGAGGCATTCTGGGATAACCCATCGGGCGGGGCGGACCCCAACGTGGTGTTGGAGGCGATGCGGAAAATCAAGCAGGACGGACAGCGTCCAATGTGGGAGCAGCACCTGGGCCGCTGGGGCAAACGTTTTGGCTCGGCCGGCCAAGGGCGAAATTCGGCGGGTGATGGAAGATAGGGCGGTTGATAGCAACTGTCCCAAAGATTGCAGTTGGGGTAAAAAAGAAAAGGACATTCCCGTAGATTTTTAAGCAAAATCCTCCATTTCTGCATCACGTCAGCGTTAAAATACCGCTGTTTTTGCCAAATTTCTTAAAAATGACCGTAACAAACAGGCTCGAATGTGGACTATATGTCGTAGCAAGGCCCCAAATCCGGTGCGGCGGGTCAGTGACGATGGGCCGGTTATTCGCAAATTATTATTGAAAAATACTTGTGCTTTTCAATCTGAGTATGGTATAATAATGCCATAGTGCAGAATCTAATAAGTTAAGGAGGCGACAAAATGAGAACCGCGATTATTGCGATAGCACTGATAATAGCGGCGGTGACTTTAGGTTTTGCGGGGTTGGCTGGAGCGGACACTATTGAACTTGACCTGTTTGATTTTGGCTGCCCAACAGAGTTTGACTATAATGCTCCGTACTGGCAAACGGATTTCGACCTTGGTGTTACATTTACGGAGATAACTAACGTATATATCGACTGGTCTGGTGAGATTACCGCCGGGTTAGCCGTTAATGACACCGACCCCTGCAATCCATTTCCCCTTGATGTGGGTATCCGTGCTTCCCTGAGTAATGATCCATTGCCGCGTGCAATAACGGAAACTTGGGGGTGGGGAATCTACCTATCCAGTTCCGTAACCGTTCGATACTATATCCGAAATACAAGCGGGCAGTTGGTCAGACCTTCTTGATGGTAAATGCAATATAAGGATCAGCCATATTTCACTCGTTGGCACATTCGATTGGTACTACATTGATTATGGTTCGGTAATGCTCGATAGCGCCACGTTAGTGGTTGATGGGACAATCCGTCCCAGAGCCATTCACTTTTGTATTGTTTGGCCTTGGTCTTGTGCCAATACTTAGACGAAGGCATTATGCTCGCAATTCTAACCCCAGATAGTTATAATTAAACATGGATACATTACGAGGGAGATTTTTTGGGAGGAATACACTCATGTCCAGGAATATGTTTGTTCTCGCTGTTGTGTCGACTTTTGCACTCATACCGTTGCCTGCTTTCTCAAATTGGCCGGAGTGTGTCCCCGGCGAGTTAATCGTTCGGTTTGCACCGAAAGCCGACGGTGAGTACCCGCTGGCCGAGGAGGCAAACACCCTAGTGAATTTTGTCTGTAGAGGCACAGTAAAGGGTGTATCAAGATATGTTGCAGGTTCAATGCTTGTGAAACTTCCTGATAATTTGTCTGTAGAAGAGGCAGTATCGCAATTTAGAAATACTCCTGGCGTGTTATATGCTCAGCCGAATTTCATCTATCGAGGAATAAATGGGGACAGCCACCTATCCTAATAAATGGGGACAATAAATGGGGGAATAAATGGGGGGAATAAATGGGGACAGCCAGGAATAAATGGGGACAGCCACCTATAGGAATAGGGAATAAATGGGGACAGCCACCTATGAAT
>CAYUIL010000028.1:0-16240 GCA_964444715.1 uncultured Pirellulales bacterium
CCTCAGGCACCCGGACAATAATTTCAAGACGCCGAGCGAGGTTGTTGCGGCATATCCACCCATCGGCGTTGTTGACGTGCCTCATGTGATAAGCTGGGCCGATATTGAAAGAGACCTGTCGGCGTGGTTAGGCAACGCGATGCAGTCCAACGCCATCCACGAGCTGTACCGTATCGAAAGAAAAGTCAAAAGCTTCGGCGACAAGAAGATTCTCGATGACTGGCGAAAAATGCAGACCTCGGACCACTTTTACTATATGTGCACGAAATACTTCGCCGACGGGGACGTGCACAAGTATTTCAACCCCTACGATTCACCATACGAGTCCTATATCAACTTTATGAACATCTTAGGCAACCTGCAGCACCGCTGCGCCAGGACACGGACTGACACGGACTTAAACAAAACACGGACTAACACGGAATTACAAGCCGTTAATTAAACCGGCGCACAGCGGTAGCGAACTGATTCCGGAGGACAGAAAACGGAGGACGGAGAACAGTTAGTTTTGCGTCGTGAGTACCGCGTAATGAGTAAAGAAATCCGAAATCCGAAACTCGAATTTCGAAACAAATTCTAAATCCCAAATCTGAAATCCCAAACAAATCCAAAGCACCAGACAAAATCCGGAAATTCCAAACGGTAAACGTCGGTAGGTGGCAATGCCACCTAGCGCAGAATAGCGAAGATATTCTTAGCCACAGAGTTTTTTAGCCACAGAGGGCACAGAGAGCACCCTTCTTCGCCGAAGCGGCTTCCGTCTTCGCTTGCGCTACGCCGGACAAGTCGCAGGGCAGGCAGAGGACCCGGCTTCGCCTTCGGCTATGCCGTGGCGAGCAGAGTTCACAGAGGTTTTTCATTTATTATTGATAATTCCGCCAAAGGCGGACAAGTGATGATTGATAATTTGCGGTATCGCCCGCCAGAAGGATGGCGGGTAAACTGCGCGAGGGTGCTCTAAAGGCGAGAGAGTTGGGGCATTTATGATTTCTGATTTATGAATTGGGTCCCCTGTTTCGAAGCCAAACCCCTGCCTACGACTTGCAGGGGCAAGGGAGCAGATTATCGGGGATGATGCTGCGCATCAATTTTGGGATGCGGATTGCGCCTTCGGCGGATTTTGGCCCGGATTTTGCTAAAAGCAGAATGTCCCCTTTTATTTTCCATCCTTATTATTCAGCATTTTTACCGTTTCGCTCCTTGAATTTAAAATACTCATGATTGAATTCATATCATTGTATTCCTTGCCGTCTCTGAAATCATAAGACCATATATATTTATCATTTTGTTCATAATAATACCCCAATATATTACCAAACACATCTGTATCATATCGCTTATGCGGCGGCTCCTCCACTGTCAGAACAAGGAAACTTGAATCGTCTGACCAAACAAGCTTTTCATTCCAATCAGCTTCAAGGTTGGGAGCAAAATCTCTTGTCCAGTGCAGCGTCTTGGTTGTTAGATTTTCTTTAATTTTAACAGCGAAGTTCAAGTCCCAACCGTTCCTTCGAATTAGAAGCGCTGTTCTGGTGCCATCGGGAGATTCTATTCTCTTTGCCACATCTGTGTATATGGGTCCCATTGGTATAAATTCGTCTATTAAAGGCCCGAGCAAACTCTTCCACAGAAAGAAGGCCAGAAGGAATATATAGGTAGTTGTAAAGAGGATTTTGCTAATTTTCTTACCAAATTTCCTCATCTAATCCATCCCGCCAATTTTAACCTCATCAACCTTAATCTGTAAAGCTAAGAATAATACATTTTCTTCTGGGTTTCAAGGCCTCGTGGGGGAAGATTTGCCTGGGAAATCTGCCTTCGGAGGAAAAACAATCCGTTGTCGTGCCGACAACGGCTAAACATAACAACCCGCCGTGAAACGGCGGGTTAAATACAAACGCCCGAAATGGGCGTTAAATGGGTGACCCCGCCATAAATGGCGGGGCTAAACATTATTTGGAAGAGAAGTAAAAGGGGATGATGTGGTTTTTGGGGCACCCCTTCCCACCGGCGGCGGGTAAATGTCCAATTCGCCTGCGGCGAATAAATATCCAATGTCGAATTTCCGATGTAGAAGTTAAACCGGCGGGGGCAGGAATTTGAGATTTAAGATTTCAGATTTGAGAAGAGAAAAGAACCCCGCCATCTGGCCGAGTAACCCCTCAATAAATCCGCCTACGCTGAAGCTCCCGACTTCCATTCTTCGCCCCAAGGGGCTTCGGAGGACAGGTCGCTATCGCTACGCCGGATAAATGCCGGCGGCGGGGTAAACCCCGCCCTACAATACTACAATTCTGGGCCCCCTGCTGCCAAATCAAAGAAGCAACTTCTCGGGGGCAGGCGGTCAGCCAAGAGATAAGCATAGGAAATATGGGAATATCGATGGTTAATCGGCAACCGAGGATGTTTGCGAAGATTGGTGCGGGATTTGAAACGGTTGTATTACCCTGCTTATCTTAACTAAAAAAGGGCTTATTAGCCGATATTTTTAAGTGAATATGAATGTCCGGGGCAAGCCCGTGAGGCAGAAACGGCCACGGGGGGACAAAAAAGCAGGTATCCGGGCGGTAAAATTATTTCACGGGGTAAAGGAGATACTAATGAGAACGAGGCGATATTTAATGGCGGCGATTTTGGGAGTGATTGTTCCGGCGGGGATTGCGCAAGCCGGGACGTGGGTGGATGAATGGACACAGACGTACCTCAGCGAGGAGGAAAAAGAGCAGGATTCCAGAACGGACCTTGCAGTCACGCTTACGATGGGGGGCGTGAGCGAATATATATGGCGCGGGTTCGACATGTTCAACGACCGAGCAGCTTTGCAGCCGAGCATCAACGTGGACTGGTATGGCACGGGGATTAGCACGGCGGTGTGGAGTGCGATACCGACGAAAGAGCACTTCGGGGATTTGCAGGAGATGCGCTACGTGGTGGCATATACGGACTGGCTGTGGGGGGACACGCTGCACGTTACGAAGTACACGGTGAACTGGGTTTACTATGATTTTGTGAGTATGCCCTCGACACAGAGAGATGCGCAGGAAGTTGGCGTGCAGTTTTCGTGGCCGCAGGCGTATATGGTTCGGGACAACCGAGTTGTGCCGAGCTACTACGTAGGCAGACTCTGGCCAGCAAAGAGCAATGCGGTAAACAAGGACTCCGGCGGCTGGATACATATTTTCGGCCTGGATTACGAGTTTTGGCTATCCGGGATTGGGGTGGAGAAGCAGGTGGCGTGTCTTTCGGCGGAACTGGTCTATAACGATGGTATGTTGTATGCGGACCATGACTGGTCGGATGCTGTTTTCGGCGTAGGGACGACGTGGCGGGACGGGCCTTTGACGGTGAAGCCGGAGTTCAAGTATCAAGTGTCGCTTGAAGAGACGGTCAACGACGAAGACGAGTTCTGGGGCAGCGTCAGCGTTTCATACAAGTTCTAATGCGTCTCGCTATGCGGGGTGCGTATTGCGGCAACTCTTCGCGAGCAGGAGAGAAGACCTATGAAGAAGTGTCCGTTTTGTGCGGAAGAAATTCAGGATGATGCGGTGAAATGCAAACACTGCGGCGAGTTCATAATTGACGCTGAACTGAAGCAAATGAAGCGGGCCGCCAATATCAAATGGTATCACAAGACACCGACGGTTGTCATTTCGATATTGTGCTTCGGGCCATTGGCGCTGCCGCTTGTGTGGTTCAATCCGAATTACAGCGCAGTAACAAAGGTGGTCGTTACGATACTGGTAATAGTCCTGACTGTAGGTCTGTGCGTTGGGATGGTTGGGCTTTATGCGCACCTTTTAGAGCAGATTGAGAAGATGGGGATGTAGATAATTGCGGATTGTCGAACAGGTCCTTCGACTCCACCCGATAAATCGGGCTTCGCTCAGGATGACGCTTCGCGTCAATTTCGGATTTACTGCACCACCACGGCACTAAGATAAGTCAGCAAAGGCATTATCAAATTACCTGATCGTCGAGAATATCAATGATATCGGAGGGTTTTTGAACGAGCACTTTTGCGCCGGAGGCGCGTAGTTCGTCTGCGGTGCGGTAGCCCCAGAGGCAGCCGACGGGAAACATTCCTGCGGCTACTGCTGTTTGCATATCGGTGTTGGTATCACCCAAGTAGAGGAATTGTTCGGGCGGGATTTTAAGTTGTTTTGCGATTTGCAGAGCAGCAGCGGGGTCGGGCTTGATGGGGACATCGGGCAGGGCGCCCTGGATGATTTCGAAACGCCGGTCGGGGAGGAGTTTTTCGACCATAGCTTTTGTGAAGTTGTCGGGCTTGTTGGATAAGACGGCCATAGGCAGGCCGCGTTTTGTCAGGTTTGAGAGAAGCTCAGGTATGCCGGGATAGGGCTTTGTATTTTTCTGCCAGCACTTGTCATAGATTTGCCCGGAAAATTCGGCGACTTTTTTGATTGTTTGTGGGTCGCGGGCGGACTCGGGCATCGCTCGTTTTGCCTCGGTTTCGACGGCGTCGCCGATAAAGTACTTATACGCCTCGACGGGCTGCGGCGGGTAGCCAAAGTGAACAAGGGCTTCGTTCATCGCGTCGGCGACATCGGTGAGGGTATAAAGCAGCGTGCCATCGAGGTCGAACAAAACAGCTTTGAACATCGTCTTATGTGCCTTCGCCGAAGGCGGCCAGATACCTGACCTGCTCAGGCGTGAGCTTGTCGATAGAGATACCCATCGATTTGAGTTTGAGAGTGCAGACCTTGTTTTCGATTTCGACGGGGACATCATAGACGGCGGCGGCGAGTTTTTCGGCGTTTTTGACGACGTATTCCGCTTCGAGTGCCTGAGTGGCGAAGGACATATCCATAACGGAGGCGGGATGGCCTTCGGCGGCGGCGAGGTTAATCAATCGGCCTTCAGCGAGGAGGTAGATTCGTTTTCCGTTTTTGAGGACGTATTCATCGACGTGGTTTCGGACGCCGCGATTGATTTTTTTGCTGAGTTTGGCCAAGGCCGGTATGTCGATTTCGACATTGAAGTGGCCCGAGTTGGCGACGACGGCGCGGTCTTTCATTGCGCGGAAGTGCTCGGCGCGGATGACGTTTTTGTTGCCGGTGAGCGTAACGAAGAGGTCGCCGACTTTAGCGGCCTGGGGCATCGGCATAACGACGAAGCCATCCATAGAGGCCTCGATTGCCTTGATGGGGTCGATTTCAGTAACGATGACGATGGCGCCCATACCTTTTGCACGCATAGCGAAGCCGCGGCCACACCAGCCATAGCCGGCGACGACAACTTTGCTTCCCGCCATTAAAAAGTCAGTGGCGCGGATGATGCCGTCAACGGTGGACTGGCCCGTTCCGTAGCGGTTGTCGAAGAGATGCTTGCTTGCGGCGTCGTTGACGGCGATGACGGGGAATTTGAGTTTGCCGGATTTTTCGAGCGCGCGGAGGCGGATGACGCCGGTTGTGGTTTCCTCCATACTGGCGATGACGCGGTGGGCATCTTTGGTTCGGGTGGTATGCAGCTCGGTAACGAGGTCGGCGCCGTCGTCGAAGGTGATGACGGGTTTATGGTCGAGCGCGGCGTGGATGTGCTTGTAGTAGGTTTTGCGGTCTTCGCCGCAGATTGCGAAGACGGGTATGCGGAAGTCCTTGACGAGAGAAGCGGCGACGTCGTCCTGGGTGCTAAGAGGGTTTGAGGCGCAGAGGACGACGTTTGCGCCGGCGGCCTTGAGGGTCCGGGCGAGGTTGGCGGTTTCGGCGGTGATGTGGAGGCAGGCGGAGACGTTTTTGCCGGCCAGGGGTCTTTGCTTTGCGAATCTTTCGCGGATGGATGCGAGGACGGGCATATCGTTGTCGGCCCAGAGGATTCGCTTTTTGCCACCTGCGGCGAGTTTAATATCGGCGACATCATGCTTCATTTAAGGTCTCCTTTCCGACCACAGATTTCACAGATTACACCCGGCTTCGCCTTTGGCTACGCCGAGGCGAGCAGATTTCTCAGGTTAGAATAAAACAAAGAGTATACAAGATGGGAGGGGAATTTGCAACCCGGTAGCCCTTCAGATATTCGAGGCTCGATGACGGAGGACCGATGACAGAGGACGGAGCAACCCCCCCCCCAATAAATCCGCCAAAAGGACAGCGGACAAGTAAATTTGATGGGGACAGCCCTACGGTCACTAAGCGGGAAGGTCTGAGAAAATCGGGATTCAGAACGCAGGATACGCGGTGTTCGTCGTCTTAACGAAACAGGTAATAATTTGCCGGGCAAAAACATTGACTGGCCGGGCCGAATGTGCTATAATGAACTTTTTATGACTGTGGAATACCTTTTCGCATCGCGGTTTCGTAAGTTCACACCAGCCCACACCGTATAATCGCACCAGAGTATTAAAAAAAATTTGAAATTTTTTTTATTTTTATAACATATTGCTGACACCCAAGTTACGGCAAAGCGAAAAAGCCGGCTATGACAGGAAAATGCCTTTTCCGGCTTTGACGTAATTTTGACGTAATTTGGTAAAATAGGGCATTGACATTAGACACCTTGATATGGTAATATGACTTGATAGGCAACTATGTGGCGCTACAACTGTTTCTGCTAAAAGGTCCTTCGGGGGAATTTTTGTTTCCTCGGAGGGGGGTGAAATGCGGGGAGAGACGTCAACAGATATTGTTGGGCAGGTCAGCGCGCGACACAGTCGAGAGAGCCAGATTGTGTCTGTGAATGGGCCGGGAATGGGCGCCGACGGCACACTGAGGTGCCGGTTTGAGTTCAAATATCAAATCAGCGAATCAAAGGCCGCAGCAGTCGAAAAATTCGTCCAGCCGTATCTCCACCCGGACCGTTACTGCAAACTCCAGCCCACAGGCAACTACCCCATAGTCAGCTTGTACCTTGATTCGCCCGACTTGAAGCTTTGCCGGGAAAGCATGGTGGGCCAAAAGAATCGAGCCAAGATTCGCATTCGCGGCTACTCCGACGACCCCGCATACCCCAAATTCTTCGAGATTAAGCGCCGACTCAATTTCGTCATTGTCAAGGACAGGCAGCGAGTAGTGCCTCGTGACGTCGAGCGTTTGCTCTCCGGCGGCCCGTTACCCCAACAATATTACAGCACCGAGCAGGAGCCGCTAAAGCAGTTTCTCGTCTATATGCGCAGTATAAACGCACGACCTGTCGTCCAGGTCCGCTATACCCGCCAGGCATACGAAAATGGTGACGGTAATCGGGTCCGCGTAACGTTCGACCGACAGCTTTGCTATAGAATGACCAACCGGCCTAACGTCCTTCTCAACGGCACCGGCTGGCAGCGTTACCCAATCGACGGCGTTATTCTCGAAATCAAGTTCACCTCACGATTCCCTGCCTGGCTTACTCGAATGGTTAAGTCTCTTGACCTTCAGCAGCAGTCATTTTCAAAATACGTCAACTGTATTAACGGTGCCTCTTCAATGAGATTCTGTTCGCCTAACGGTTATGGATTCGACTGGGATTAGTAGAATTTGGCAAATACTCGAGCAAACATCCTCGGCAGGAGGGATGTTCACTCCTCAGGCGCTGCTGGCGTCTTTGCTGCTGGCGTTCGTCCTCGGCCAAGTAATCGCCTGGGTCTATTACTTCACTCACAGCGGCCTTTCATACTCCCGTTCCTACGTCCAGTCCCTTATTCTCTTAACCGTCGTTGTTGCTATGGTAATGGCCGTCATCGGCAATAACATCATCACCGCCGTCGGCCTTATGGGTGCCCTTGCACTCATAAGATTCCGCAACATCATCAAAGATACCCGCGACGTCGCCTTCATATTCTGCGCCCTTGTCGTCGGTATGGCCGCCGGTTCTCAGCGATACCTAACCGCTGTAATCGGAACGATAATCATCTGCCTGATAGCCACCTACCTCCACCTGACAAACTTCGGAATGCACGAGCCACACAACGCCTTTTTGCGATTCAGCTTGAAAGGCCGCATCGGCTCAGACCATCCGATACCGGGAATTCTCAAGCGCTTCTGCGGCAATTTCATTCTGATTTCCGCGCAGGACAGCTCTTTCGGCACCTCGATGGTTGAGTACGCTTACCAACTTATGGTCAAAAATGCCGATAAAAACGAGCGGATGCTGGCCGAACTACAGGGCATCGAGGGTATCGAAAATATCAACTTGACAATGCAGGAGCAGTTGCTCGAGGTCTGATGATGAAAAGCCCGCGACTCATTGACATCTTCAGGCCCGGTCGTCTCCACCCACAAGTTCTGCCATTGCTCGTGTGGCTGATGGCGATTGCCGTGGTGGTGACGCTCTTTTATCGCGGCTCTCAGCGATTCGAGGTCGTCGGCATAGCCCAGGGGGAGGTTGCCCAGGTCTGTGCGCCGGTCGATGGCCGGCTGAAAACCGTCTATGTGCAGTTGTTCGACAATGTCAACAGAGGCCAAGTTGTCGCCTCGCTCGATGACGAGCTAGTAACCGCCCGAATCGCCACCGTTGCCGCAACGGCCGAACATCTCCGCTCGCAACTGGTTCCTGCGCAGCAACAGCTTTTGGCGGATATTGCTGGTCGGGAACTCGACAGGACCGAGGAGCAAAGACGTTTCGCCGTCGATGTCGAACGGGCACGACTTGATATGCTCGGTCTTAAGGCCCAAATTGCCGCCGACTGGATAACCCTCGAAGATTACGCAGCCGAGGTAAAAATCGCAACCGACCTTCTGCAGAAAAACGCAATCGCGCCATACGAGCTGGACAAGGCCAAGGTCCTCTATGACGCGCTGGCAAAGAAAATCCGGGAAACCGAGGTGCAACTGGCGCAGGCCGAAGAGCAGTTGAAAGAAGGCCAGCGCCGACAGGATACCTTTGCTGCGCAGACGCTGCAGCACCCTTCGGTGGACGCTGCCCTTGAGGCGATACGCAAAGAGGCGACCATCCAGGAAAAACTGATGGACGAGCTGGGCGTCCAGCGCAAGGCCCTTGTTATGACCGCTCCTATTGATGGCGTCGTGGTCCAGATTCTCGGCAGGGCAAACGAGGTTGCCTTGCACAGGGCAGGCGAAGGCGTCCTGCACAAGCCGGGCGAGGTTGTATTGGCCGGCCAGCCGATATTGGTTATTGCACAGGGCAAACCCAAAGAGATTATCGGCTACGCGAGGGAGGGACAGATTGGTCAAATCACGGCGGGTGCGAAGGTCGAGCTTGTCAAGAGGACTGCACTGGCTCAGATTGCGCAATCGGAGGTAACATACGTCGGGCCTGTTGTGGAACAGTTACCGGCGCGGCTGTGGCCAAACCCGAATATCCCGCAGTGGGGTCTGCCTTTCCTCGTCAGGGTCCCCGATGGGATGAAACTGACAGCGGGTGAAGTGGTGGGGATTCGCCAGCTTTAGGCGACGCGATATCCAGGCTTGTAGCTGAAGAATGGCACCAAAACGGAGGACGAGTTGAATTACCGATGCGATTTTTGGTTGCTATAGGTTTGTTTTCCGCAATGCTGTGCGCAAGTTTCTGCTTGCAGGGTTGTGCCGCGCCCAAAGCCAAGGACGTGAAAGCTAAAATTGATGACAATGTTTATAAGATAATCGATTCCAAGTGGGAAAACGAATTCGGCGTAAAGGCAAACTACAGAATCAACAGCGCTCAACCTTCATCCAATGACATTTCGACAGAAAGGGTCCTTCCGAAGGGAACTACTCTGACTTTGCCGCAGGCAGTGGCAATTGCTACAGACCACAATCGAATCTACCAGTTGGAAAAAGAAAACCTCTATGTAAAGGCGCTCGACCTGCGCCTTGCTCGACATCAGTTCGATATTCTGCCGTTCGGCTCGGCAAACACCGGCTACGTCAAAGACGGCGCCGATGAGGCAATTGCCACCGGTGCAGGCCTTGGAGCAAATCGGCTTTTGACGACAGGCACAAACATTGGCGTCGGTTTGACGGCCGCCTGGGTCGAAGTTCTCACCGGCAATGCCCGCTCAGGCCTGGCCAGAATCTTCACCGTGATACTCGACCAGCCCCTTCTCAAAGGCAACGACCCCAATATTGTTCTTGAAAGTCTCACACAGGCCGAGCGAGACCTGCTGTATCAGATTCGTTCCTTCAACCGGTTCCGCAAACAGTTCGTCGTTTCGACGATTTCCCAGTATTACCTGGTCCTGCAGGCTTATGACGCCGCCCAAAACGCCCGAAGCAACTACAATACGCTCGTCAATGTCTGCGGTCATGCCGAGAAACTTGCCGCCGCAGGCCGACTGCCACAGTTTGAGCTGGAACAGGCTGTTCAGGACAAGCTTATTGCCTGGGACACATATATACAGGCCGAAAAAATTTATAAACAATCGCTCGACGACTTCAAGCTTTCTGTTGCTCTGCCGTCGGAAACTGAAGTGCAGCTCGATTACAACGAGCTTGCGGTGCTGCGTAGCGTTGAAATGGCAATGCCCGGCGTTTCTGAGACCGAGGCGATAGAGACCGCTCTGGCTTACCGGCTCGACCTTGCCAACACCTTCGACATTGTCAAGGACGCCGAGCGCAAAGTTTTCGTTGCTCTTGATAATTTGAAGCCCGACCTCCGTTTTGTTGCAGCCGCTGAACTGAAAGGAACCACCGACCCGCTGACCCTTGCAGGTCCAAAAGATACTTCGTCAGTCGGTCTCCAATTCGACCCCAATCTCGATAAAGTCTCGCAGGAAAACGCGTATCGTCTGGCCCTGATAATCCTCGACCAGAACCAGCGGGCCTATGAAGAAAAGGTCGACAAAGTGATACTCGACGTCCGCGAAGCTTACCGCAACCTGGCCGAAGCAGCCCAGCGATACAAAGTCCAGTCCGAACAGCTAACATTGGCAAAGCAGCGATTTGACAACACGATGCTTCTGTTGCAGTATGCACGGGCTAACACACGCGATGTCCTCGATTCACAAAAAGATTTACACAGAGCGCAGGACGCCGCCACTGGGGCGCTGGTGAACTATGCAGTTGCAACGCTCGGTTTCTACCGCGACGTTGAGGTTCTTCAGATCAGGCCGGACGGTATGTGGCGGTTATAACCCTGTTATTGCTGCCCGCCGGTGCAGAGGTTAAGGACGTAATTAAGGCAAACAAAAACGGGGCGCGCTGCGCCCCGTTTCACAACTGTCCGTGTCAGGCGGCTGTCCATTAAGGACCGAGCCGCCGCAATTTGAAAAAGCCAGCTTAATTCCTAATCTTGAGGCAGTCGGGCCTGAAGCAGCACTCGGTCCACTGGCAAGTTCCGTGAGTCGTGCCGTAGCAGGGGGTGTTGCCTTCGGCCTTCTGAATCGCTCGAATCAGTTCCGTCTTCTTCATATTGCCTGGATTGATACCGTGGTTCTTGGCTTTTTCCTTGATCTCGGCCATTGACATTGGTCTCTCAACTACCTTTACCGGAGTCATGTCTTTCTCCTATCATTGTGTGGTTATTTGGATTTATGCCCACGCGGCCATTTTGCCGGTCCCAGTTATGCGTGAGCAGGTTTATTTACATATTATTTCGGCTGTTTTGTCCGGCGGCATTACCAACTTTCCGACAAATAGCGAATCGATTCAAAAACCGCCGAAATTTGCCGCCGCAAAAAGAGTTTTTCGGACTTTTTCTCTGCCAACCCTTCTCTGCCGACTTACAATGCACACAGGTCCTGATAATCAAGGATAGTGTGTCCCCGCTGGTTTCTTTCGTCGGATAATTCCTTGATTATCACCGCTTTCGCAGGACGCCCCTCTCTCATCGCAGTTGCAGGCCGGTGCCGTCAGGATGACCTCCACATCTTGCGCTCGCTGGAGGAGACGACTTCTTCGTCCTTCGGTTCCGGCCGGCGGTGTTTTTTCACGTTCACCACGTTCGGCTGGCGAAATCCCTTTATCACAAAAATCGCCACCAGATACGCCGCCCACGCCGCAGCAAAACCACCCACGCAAGACGCAACCAGGATTATCGGCAGATACACCGGTTCGCCGGACCAGGGCAAACGAACAGGCCTGTCAAAGTGGCTCCAGATTATATAGCCGTTTCTAAAGGCAATCAGCCCTGCGACTCCTGCACAAACAAGTGACAGCACACATGTCAGCCGAATCAGTCCCCTGTCCAGATTAATCGGCGACATTGCAATTGCCGCAATCTCCGCATTCTTGAGCCGCGTCTTCGCCGTCACCGCTTCCTGCTCCGCCTTTTCCCTTGCCTCGATTTCCTCCTTCAACTGGGTCTGTGCTTTCTTTTTAGTCATCGCTTCCGTCTTCGCCTGGCTCTCTGCCTTGCCCCTTGCCTCTACCTCTGCCTGCAGCAACTGTTCTATTTGTGCCTTTGCCTGCGATTCACTTTCCGCTCGCGCTTCCGCTTTAATTCCCGCCGCCTCTGCATTCTTCAGTTTCAATTCCATCTCGCCCGTCGCACGCAAGGTGTCTTTGAGCTTGCTCTCCATTTCCGCGAGGTTTCGGCTCTCGGCTTCTGTCCGCGCATCCGCTTTCAACTTCGCTTCAGCTTCGGCCTTTAATCTCGCCTCAAGCTCCGCCTTCGCCTGTCTTTCCGCCAGCGTCGCTTCCTCGGCCTTTGTCCTGGCCTCCGTCTCCGTCAACAGCCGCGTCTCCATCTCGGCGCGTGACTGGGTCTCTATCTTGAGCCGCTCGTCTGTCTCGGCCCTTGCCTGAGAATCGGCCTTGGCCTGTTCCTCCGCCCTCGACTTTGCCTCGACTGCCTCTTTAAGCTGCTTCTCCACCTCAGCCCTAGCTTCGGTCTCGGTCTTGAGCCGCTCGTCTGTCTCGGCCCTTGCCTGAGAATCGGCCTTGGCCTGTTCCTCCGCCATCGCCTTGGCCTCGATTGCCTCTTTAAGTTGCTTCTCCACCTCAGCCCTGGCTTCGGTCTCAATCTTGAGCCGCTCCTCGGTCTCGGCCCTGGTTCCTGCCACTATCGCCATCGGGATGCCGTCGCTGGGCACTTCCGGCGCAGTGTCCCCTCGCAGCCGGCGGTCAGGCGCACGGACCTGCTTTTTGCACTTTGAGCAGGTTACGATGCTGCCGGCCAGGTCAGGACTAATGTAAAACCCGTTCTGGCAGTGTGGGCACGTAGCTATCATTTTCACACCTTAAAAAAATATACTAATAGAATTTCGTTCAACAAAACCTGCTACTTTACCAGAAAAGGCCTACCCACCTCATTTGGCCCGAAAAAAATGCCTCACCACAGCAAGAAACCACCCAAATGTTTGACCTTGGCGCTGGCTTGTGGTATCCTGCTATTGCGTTTCTCGGCGGATGCAGCATTTGACTAAAACGCGTATATTATCGGTGTGAAAAAGTTAACTAAGCCAGGGGAGCCGAAATAGAAAATCGGCTGAGAACCCAGCCCTATTTTTGAGAAATTGCGTTGATTCTGTTAAAAGGCCTGTTTTGCCTAAAGCGGCTCAAATTTCTACTGAAGCCAATTGCTCAAAAATAGGGCTGGGGACCCTACGAACCTGATCAGGTTAGAACCTGCGAAGGGAGGCGAACCACGCGGTTTGGAAAGCACTCCTTTTGCCGGAGTGCTTTTTTGTTTTATGGTTTCGATAGCGGAAAAACTCAGTCAATCGGTCGTCGGCATCGCCGGTCTTGGCGGACTGGGTTCCAATGTTGCTGTCGCACTTGCACGCTCAGGAGTCGGCCGACTAATCATCGCTGATTCCGACGACGTCGAGCCGGGCAACCTCAACAGGCAGCAGTATTTCATCGACCAGCTTGGAAAACCAAAGGTCGATTGTATGATGGAGAACCTCCGTCGAATAAATCCCGCCGTAGAGGTCATCGGCCATCGCGTAAAACTCAACGCTGGTAACATCCCGCAGATTTTCGCCGACGCCGACTGTATCGCCGAATGCTTCGACAGCGCCATCGCCAAGCAGATGATTGTCGAAACCGTGCTGTCCAAGATGGATAAGCCCATAATCATCACTGTCAGCGGGCTGGCCGGCTATGGCAAAAGTAATGAGATAACAACCCGCCGCATCTCGCCGCGCCTTGTGCTCGTCGGTGACGGCCTTACCGGCATCGATACCTGTAACATCCTTACCGCGCCACGTGTCGGCATAGCCGCTATGCACCAGGCCAATGCGATTCTCGAACTGTTGATTGATGAAATAAAGAAATAAACTTTGAGGTTTACAAATGGGCGTTCTGAGAATAAACGGAAAAGAAAAACCATTTTCAGAAAATGAAATGCCTGCAACAATAGCGGATTTGCTCTCAATTCTCGGTGTTGATGCAGCTACCGTAGTCGCTGAGCTTGATGGCCAAATCATCGAGCGGGCAAAGTTCTCAAACACCACGCTGCACGACGGGCGAACCATCGAACTCGTCAGATTTGTCCCAGGGGGCTGACTCTATGGATAAACTGGTTATCGCAGATAGACAATTTACATCCCGGCTGCTTATCGGTACGGGCAAGTTCTCGTCCAGCCGCGTTATGGCTTCGGCCATCGAGGCCTCCGGCGCCGAAATCGTTACCGTCGCACTTCGCAGGGTCGATATTACAAACCAAGATGACGATATGCTCGCGGCAATAGACCGCTCTAAATATCTGCTTTTGCCCAATACCTCAGGCGCCCGCACCGCCGACGAAGCTGTTCGCCTGTCGCGTCTGGCGCGGGCCGCTACGGGTATCAACTGGGTCAAGCTCGAAGTGACACCCGACCCTTATTATCTCCTGCCCGACCCCGTCGAAACGCTCAAGGCCGCTGAGATTCTCGTCAAAGAGGGCTTCGTCGTCCTGCCATATATCAATGCAGACCCTATCTTAAGCAAGCGCCTTCAGGACGTCGGCGCCGCAACTGTGATGCCTTTGGGCAGCCCCATCGGTTCGAACCAGGGATTAAAAACGCGGGACGCACTTGAAATAATAATCGAGCAGGCCAACGTCCCCGTCGTCGTTGACGCAGGACTGGGGCTGCCTTCCCACGCCGCCGAGGCAATGGAAATCGGGGCAGATGCTGTTTTGGTCAACACCGCCATCGCCACCGCTGCCGAGCCGGTGAAAATGGCGCAGGCGTTCAAGCTTGCAGTCGAAGCGGGCAGAAGCGCTTATCTTGCCGGCGCAGCCGCTGAATCTAAAAAGGCCTCCGCATCAAGCCCTCTTACCGGCTTTTTGCGAAATGAATGATTATGACAATCACAGCGAAACATTCCGACATCAAAGAGATTATTGCTGACAGGGGACTCGACGGCTCCGGCAGGGATATCTGGACCAAGCGTCTCGGAGAAATCACTTCGGCTGAAGTTGAATGGGCGCTATCACGAAAGCCGGGGTATTATGTCCTCGACCGATTGTTGATACTTGTTTCGCCCGCGGCCGAAAAATTTATCGAACAAATGGCGCAATTGGCTCACCAGCTCACGCTCCAGCGGTTCGGCAAAACCGTCCGACTATACGCGCCGCTGTATCTGTCCAATTTCTGCATCAACGATTGCGTCTATTGTGGCTTCAACAAGAGCCATTCGTTCCCCCGGGTCCGCCTAACCCTCGAACAGGCCATCGCCGAGGCGGACATCATCGCCGATGAGGGCTTCAAGGATTTGCTATTAGTCAGCAGCGAAGATAAAGATTTTATCAGCATCGATTACCTCGCTGAGCTTGCAGCAAAACTGCGGCAGAAATTCAGCTCGCTTTCAATAGAGGTCTATCAGATGACCGCAGACGAATACGGCAAACTATTCGCCGCCGGCATCGAGGGCGTTACCCTTTATCAGGAGACATACAACCGTGATACCTATCGCAAATATCACCCCGCGGGTCCAAAAGCCGACTACGACTATCGATTATCCTCAGCCGACAATATCGCACAGGCCGGTATGCGGGAAATAGGAATTGGCACCCTGTTGGGCCTTTCCGACTGGCGACTCGAAACGTTGGCCCTGGCCGAGCACGCCCATTACCTGATGAAACGCTACTGGCAATCGCGCGTTTCCTTTTCTTTTCCGAGATTAAGACCCGCAAAAGATGTTGACCAAACGCAATTTTCTCCTCTATCCGACAAAAATATCGTTCAGATGATTCTTGCGCTTCGCTTGTGCTTTGCCGACGCCGGCCTTGTCCTGTCAACCCGCGAACCTGCACCCTTACGGGACCACCTTGTCAAACTCGGCATAACCAAAATGAGCGCGGGCAGCAAGACAAACCCCGGCGGCTACTCCGGGACCACCGGCGCGGTTGAACAATTCGAAATCGACGATACCAGAACCCCCGCCCAAATCGCCAATATGCTCCGGGCCGCTGGCCTCGAACCCGTATGGAAGGATTGGGA
>CAYUIL010000029.1:0-15150 GCA_964444715.1 uncultured Pirellulales bacterium
GGATTATACCGCCCACATCGAGGCCTGGCTTTCATAGTTTCTTCGTGGTAAAGAACTTGCCTCTGGCGCGCAAAAAAATTAAAATCGTTTGCCAAACGCTGGAAAATTTGATATTTTGCCCGTCAGCTGTCAATTTTGGGTGGGAATCGACCGTTTTTGGGAGATTTTGTATGGCAACATTAAAACCAAGAGTCAGTGTTGAGTATGGCGAAGAGGCAACCATAATCACCTTCACGGACGAGAAGATTCTCGAGGAGCGGGACATCCTCGACCTGCAGGAATCGCTTATGGGCGTTGTCGAGCAGGCCGAAAAAATAAATCTCGTCCTCGATTTCTCCACCGTGAAGTTCCTGTCCTCCGCCGTCCTCGGGCTTCTAATTCGAGTCAGCAAAAAGGTTTACGAGCGCGACGGCCAGCTTCGCCTCTGCAATATAAGCCCCAGGATTTACGAGATTTTCAAGATAACCCGGCTGACCAAAATTTTCGATATATATCCTGACAGGGCTGCTGCCGTCGCAAGTTTCGCAAAGGCGCAGTAGCAATCCTTAATTCGCGTAAGGGGTTACCTGATATTGTCGGCGGCTTTACGTCAGCCGGGAGCGTTTAGCCGGCTGGAAAAGTCCTATTTGGAGAATTTTTAGACGCGCGGGTTTATGGTCTTGAATATGCCCATCAGTCGCTCTGTGGTTGTATCGAGCACGCCCGCCGCTGTCGCTGACGTATTTCGGCAAATGGCGCCGGGCTTGCAGGCGAATAATTTCACCGAGGACGACGTCTTTGCCGTGCATCTGGCCCTCGAAGAGGCCTTCATCAACGCCATCAAGCACGGCAACAAGTTGGTGCCGACCAAGGCCGTCAAAATCGACTACGCCGTCGAGAGCGACAAAGTCGAAATCTGTATGACCGACGAAGGCGAGGGCTTCGACCCTGAGGTGATTCCAGACCCGCGATATGGGGACAACCTTTACAAACCCGCTGGCAGGGGGATGCTTCTGATGCGTTCATTTATGGATGTCGTCGAATACAGCAAGCAGGGTAACAGCGTGCGGATGATTAGATACCGGGAAAAAAGGCGTCCGTCAAAAAGTGCGGCCAGGGTCGGCACATAGCCGATAATACCCTATCGCAAAGCGCCAGGAAAAGGATGAGTGGTTCACTTTATATGCGCCGAACAACTTTATTGCTGCTCGTAATAGTTGGGTTGGCCGGCTGTATCTCTGAAGAGCCGATGCCTCAAATCGTTGATTACGGTGCACCTGCTCCCGGCAGACCTGTGCTGCCGCCCACACGACCCGTTCCTCCCACGCCTATATTGACAGGCCCCGCTCCCTCTGCGTGGCTGCCGTCACGACCCGAAAGGGCGTGGTCGGCAATAATAATTCATCATTCCGCCACCGACCAAGGCAATGCCGCCATATTCGATAAATGGCACCGCGAAGAGAATGGCTGGAGAGGCATCGGCTATGACTTCGTCATCGGCAACGGCACAAACAGCGGAGATGGAGAGGTCGAACCCACGTATCGCTGGAGGGGTCAGCTCACCGGCGCACACTGCGGCGGCACGCCCGGCAACTGGGCAAATGAGGAAGGCATCGGAATCTGCCTCGTCGGCGACTTCAGCCGCACCTCGCCCAGCGCCAGGCAGATGGATTCGCTTGTCCGATTAGTCCGCTTCCTCCAGGCGCGATACCATATCCCCAAAAGCCGGATTTACGGACACGGCTCAACCCCCGGCGGGCATATCACTGATTGCCCCGGCCGGCGCTTCCCAATGTCCTGGCTCAAATCAAACCTGTAGTCCTGATTCGCCGGGATGACATTTTTTATCCGCCGACTTGTCCTGCGGAGCTTTAGCGAAGTAGGAAGGTGGAAGGTGGACGCACGTCCACTTTAACGTCCCATAAAATGAGTTTGGTCGCCGGCGGAGGTGATTTTCGTATAGGTGCAGGCGGGATGCCGGTTGCTGTATAAGTTGCCGGGCAGTAATGCCGAAATCCCCCCTATGGATATTTCGGGTTCAGCGTATTCGCCGGGTTGCGTGTTGAACGAGCAGATTGCACGGCAGGTCTTCGATATCCTGCCCGAGGACGGCCCCGTAATGATAATCGTCAGCAAGCAGGGCAACTACTGGCCCAACAACTCCGAAGGGTTTGCAAAGTTAGGTATTAGCGACGGATTTCTAAAGGACTTGTGCGCCAAGGTTGATGACGGAGAAGAGCCGGTCATAACCCAGGTCCACGACTTCAGCGTTGTCGCGACGACGCTGGCCACCGACCGCACCAACAGCGGCTACGTTATACTCGCCCTTCCCAACTACAGCCCGGAATCCACCCTGGCCAATATCACTCTTATCGAGATAATGCTCAGCCAGGTCGGCCTGATTGCCCACCTGATTGAGAAGTGCAACCTTCTTTACGAACGCCAGATGAAGCAGTTCAGCGCCGCCGGCCACGCCGTATCCGGCTCAATCCTCAACTAAGCAACCAAACAGCGAACAGTTCAATTTCGGATTTTCAAACACCAATCGATGTTTAGTAGGCGGCATTACCACCTGCTGCCGGCATCCGCGGAACGTTATCCGCATAACGAGGAGATAATTCATTATTGCCAACAATTAGCCCCTGTGTTATTGTAGCGGCACTTAAAATTTATGGATAAACAAATGGAGCTGACCTGGTCGATAAGGTTGAGAATTGCCGCGGCGGCGGCGGTCGGTATCGGCTTGATAGGCATATATTGCTGGCCGATGGTTGCGCCTGCTGAGCCGTTCGGCGTCGTTTCCGTCGTCAACGGCCGGATAAGCGTCGGTGATGCAATGGTGATACTTGCGCTGGCGTTTGTCGCCGGATTAGTGTCCTACTTTTTAGCGTGGCCATACGGGAGCCGAATCGGCATATTGGCCGTGCCCGCCGGCCTTGCCGTCTGGGCGGTGCGCTGCGGCAATATGGGGACATTGATGCAGCTCAATACATCAATCGTTCGCCGAGAGCAGCTTTACTCAACGATGTGCTGGGAGCCGATGCTTTGGCTGGGTGTGGTGGCCGCGGGCTTCTTAGGCGTGTTCCTCGGCTCGCAAATTATTCGCCCCGCCGGGTCCGACAAAGCCGGCTTGTCCGCCACAAAGACCCGCCAAACAAACGGCGGGCAAGCGGCGGATAAGCCGGACAAACGCAGTGCCGGCGTTCTTCTCAACGCCGTAGTGGCCGTTATCGGTTCTGCCGTGGTTACACAGTTTTTTATCGGAATCTTTGCGCGTGACTTCAGTATTCAGAGTGCGATAGCCGGCTCGGCCGTGGCCCAGCCGGCCACCAGTCAGATTGTCTTTGCCGTGCTTGTTTCTTTTGGCCTTGCCGGCTTTTTGGTCAAGAAGGCACTCAATGTCGATTATTTATGGCCCATTATCGCATCTTGTATCGTAAATCTCATTGCAATAAGCACTTACGGCAGACATAATACAGTCGCATATTTCGCCGGCCGATGGCCTGCGGTGTTTTTCTCGAATTCGGTCCTCGCTGTGCTGCCCATTCAGGTTGTGGCCTTTGGGACGCTCGGCGCAGTCGCGGGATACTGGCTGGCCATCCGCTACGACTACTGGCGCCAGTACGGGGCCGACGACGAATAAACCTGCGTTATGCCCCCGACCCGGAAGGCCTGGTTATATCTTTTTTTGACCACTTTTATCCAATCTAACCACAGTCCGGAAAAGCACTTATATGCCAACCGTCCCATAACCGGCCCGCACCGGAAGGACAAAGCTAAAATTCGTTGTTTCGGCCTCCCAAATTGGTCGAAGAAATACTTGGATTTGCGGGTTATCTGTGAACCCTGCGATGTTCCCGATAACCGCCGGTGGTGAACAGTCGATTTGCTCGCCGCGTAAAATATAAGAGGCAGACCTATCTGCAAAAGGAGTTGGCAGATGTTAGTTTTAAGCCGACAAAAAGATGAGTCAATTATGATTGGCGACGACGTGGAAATCACGATTGTGGATGTGAGGGGGGATAAGGTTCGCTTAGGGATAACGGCTCCGAAGCAAATACCGGTGCATCGCAAAGAGGTTTACGAGGCGATTCAACGGGAGAAGAAAGAAGCGGAAAAACAGCAATCAGGGAACTAAGAGGAAAGGGAGAAGCCAGCGAGCTGAGACGCGGCCGACCGAAGAGGAAAGAGGCCGGTTTTTTTATGCGCTGATTTTTCGAGGGGGGATAAGGGGGCGGTTTGGGGTCCTTAGTTTTGAGTTAATATACCGGGGCAGGCAAGGGGGGATTACGATTTCTGATTTGCGATTTTCGATTTGTCCCTCCTCTCATCGTGCCATAATTTTTGTTTCCCACCACAAAGGCACAAAGGCACTAAGGTTCATTTTTAGTTTTAAAAACAGTGTCCATCAGTGTAAATCCGTGTCTGATTTTTTTGTGCTTTCCCGCCCCGGCAAGTTTTAGGCCGGGGTTCGTGGCCAACTAAGTCCGCGTCTGAAAATGTGTTGCGTTCCCCTTCGGCGGTTAAAAATCGGCAATCGGCAATCCAAACTACGATATACGAGATACGAACGACGAAATAAAACCCGTCCGCTATCCAGTCCTCCATAGCCCACAGGGCGACGGAGGAACGCTGTACGCTATACAACTGTAATCCATGTCGAATATCAGCATGGTTTTTGTAAAAGGATGTGCTTGAACTTTTAGACGCCGTCGGCTATCCTGACAACGGACGTATTCGTGTGTCGGGAATAAATCTGAGTCGGAAAACTCTTTCCGGGAGATAAATTATGGCAAAGACAAGTATGCCGCACGCCGGCCACAACAGGCACCTTTGTTATTTGAACAATCTCGGTTTTCAAATAAGCAGCCCCAAGGAGTACAAGGCCCTTGTGAAGAACGCCAGGTTTCTTTGCAGGATTTGTGGCCGAGTCGCCGCCAGCGATAAGAACCTTTGTAAGCCAGTAGCTCTCTAAGCTGGCTAATCACCGTATTTCACGTATCTTCACGCAGGCAAGCCCATGGTCGCCGGTAGGTCCTATAATCGGCCGAGAGGCCGTGGCGTTTGGTGCCCCTGTGACAGTTTCTGTCAGCGAGCAAACCCGACATACCTGCGAAAAATACGCAATTTCCTACTATCAAAACAGGTTTTTCCCCCATAAAACCTGCAATGTTTGTGTCGATAATGTTTCCGAAGGGTCTTTGTTTGTGCACCGTGATTAGCTGGCAACTGCCAATGTTTTAGTTGCCCGGTTTGGCTGTCAGCCCTGGATATCATTTTGGGGACTAAATTATGCGCAACGTGAAACCGGTTCTTTTGCTGGAGGATGACAGCGTCGACGCTACGACGGTGAAAAGGTCAATGAAAGAACTCCACGTCGCCAACCCTCTGGTCCACGTGGTCAATGGCGAAGAAGCGCTCGAATACCTGCGAAATAGCAAAAACGTCAAACCGTGCGTAATCCTGCTTGACCTGAATATGCCCAGAATGAACGGCATCGAATTCCTCAAAATCGTAAAGGCCGATTCCGAATTGCAGTGCATTCCGGTGGTTGCTATAACCACCTCCAGGGCCGACCAGGATAGATTCGAATGCTTTGATAACGGCATCGCCGGCTATGTAGTCAAGCCCACCAATTACGAGGGTTTCGTCGATGCAATGAGAATCCTCGACCTTTACTGGACTCTCAGTGAGCTCCCCCGCAACACCGCTGAAAAGGCGGATATTGGGCTTGAAAAATCTGTCCACGACTGACCGGTAACCATCTTTTCAACAAAGTCGTCCGCTTTGGACGATTAATGTAAACATCCCGCATTTTTATCCCTTGATGCGCTCGCTTCGTTCGCTTGGTTGAACCACTACGCCCGGGCGGATTCGAACCGTCGACCCCCGGTTTAGGAAACCGGTGCTCTATCCTTCTGAGCTACGGGCGCGAATGCCTTTAGGAAAACCGCCTTAGATTATAGGCAAACCGGCACTTTTTTGAAAAAGAAAAATCAGGCAGTGCCTTATTATCGAAACAAATTTCGAATCCCAAAAAAACAAGTCCCAAACAAATTCCAAACCCGAATTGCCAAACAAAGCAAACGTAATGCAACATCTTATCGCCACAGTTGTCGGGCGGGGTTGGCATAGTTAAAAAAAACGACCCCCCTGCCAACGACTTGCATCCCCGACAAAAACATTCGAGGACCCCCGCTTAAAGCATGCTGGGGCAGGCAAGTGGACAGGCTGAACCCTTTTTCACTTAAGGGTATAAATACTTGTAGGGCGGGCTTTAGCCCGCCGATTGTATCTCTTTTACCCGCGTGCAGTCCACTGTCCTTCTCTCGCAAAGTAAGCCAAAATTCGTATTACAATTTCAGGATTTTCTACGAGTAAATCCCTATGGCCTACAACGGCTACCAAACCCTCTCCTACGGGCATAATACCAGCGATGATTCTATCTTTGTCATCCATAATGAAACCTTGTGACTTTTGCCCGTAAAATTCAATTTCCGAAGGAGCCCATTTGTCACGTTTTATGGTATTAATCCCTGCCATGATCTCGGTTGAAAAGTGTTTTGGTAGGTTTATATTCTTCCCCGTTATGCAAAATCCAATCCTCTTTCCGAGAACATTAAGCGGAAATTGTTCAAGAGGTTTGTTTCCATATTGCGGGTAAACCCATGACCATGCTAAGTCAACACATAAGAGGTTACCTCCGCTGGTAACAAATTTCTGAATAGCATCAATCTCGGATTCATCAAATCCTCTGTTGCTATTCATCCCTTTTGTTGCAATGATAAGCGCCTTTATTGGCCTAAGGGATTCGGTATCCACCTTTGAATTGATGCGAGTAAGCTCAAACGCACTATTTTCCAAAAGATTAGTAAGGCCACCCCAAGTTTCACCATGGAAAGCATCAATTCCTATTTTTCTCTTGGATTTAACCTCCATATCAACCAGAAGCTTTTTTACAATTTGCTCCACTGAAAGATCCATGGAAATAGCTTTTCTTCCTGCCAATGTTGGAGAATATTCCCGCACCGTCTCCGCATCAATCTTGTACCATATCGGTAAAATAATTTTCTTCCCATTTACTTCACGAGCAACCAATCCATCAAGCTCCTTTTGAGGCCAGTCCTTCTTCAAAAAACTCTGGCTAATCACAACTACTCCATACTGACTGCGTCCCAACCCTTTATCTATTGCCCCCCTTAAACTATCTCCGGTCTTCAACGAGAAATCATCATACCAAACCTTAAGCCCTACATTTTTTAATGCGTCAGCAAGCGGCTGCACAAAATCTTTTTTGTCTTCTGAAGCATGGCACACAAATACATCCCATACCATAGTAATTTCTCCCGTTGTAATAACATTTTCTTTTTGCTTTGTGCTGGCAAGGTCGATTTCCGGCGTGGACGAATTGTCCAATATTTTTTGAGCATCTATGCACCAGTTTTGTATATCCGATATATTGCCTCGGCTTGGGACTGGCCGCAAGTTAAGGGACAGATTTTCCGCTCGGATTTTGATTGCTGCTTGGCGTGCATCGTTTATATCTCCTAATTGTAGGTCGGTGCCCTTCCACTCCGAGTCGTGGTTGATTACCTCTAAAAGTTCTTTGGGTGTTTTAACACTGCTATAACCAATTTCACGTTCTTCATATTCTTCTTTTGTCATTTTTCGCTCGCCTTTCGCACGAGAAGCATCCTGCTTTGTTTCCGCTTGCTTTGTGCTGGCAAGGTCGGTGTTGACCGCTTCTAAAGAACGAATGAGGACGGCTTTAACTTTTGGCCAGAGGTGATTATATATCCTTACTTGATATTCCTGCTGAATTTCAATGCCTGATAGAATCTCCGGCGATATAGGTATTTCTCCGCGTTCCTCAGCTCCCTTGTTAAACAAGCACGTTAGAGCTATATAATCACGAAGCAACATATCTTTTGGCTGGCAGGTGGCTTTTAATTCAAGCAGTTCTTCATATAATCTCCCCATGTCGTGATAGTGGGACGGATTGTATATACTAAACCAATTAGTGGGGTCATCGGGGAAATCCGGTGGCACCCAGAAATGCCAAGAAAATGATAGGCCGTCCTTTTCAATTTGCATGCTAATCCGCTTCCACTTATCCCTTGGTGGATTATTAGAGGTTGTGCAACGGACTCTTATATCTTTTCGCTTTCTAGCCGCCTTGATCGCCTCGCCGACGGCTTTCCAATCTATTCTCTTCTTGCAGGATGCTGTATATTCCAAATATTTGTTGCCGAATTCGAGTGCTTTCGCTTCAAAGACTTCTCGGTGTTCTCTAATAATGCTCATTTCGCATAAGACAGCATCAAAAAATTTATGAGGGTCATTGTATCGCTTCAATTCATTTATCCGTTGTTGGCTTATCATTTTCGCCCGCCTTTCGTCGGGTCAATACAGCATACTATCAATCAGCAAAATTGACAACCTATTCAGGCGAAGATGAAACTTAATTTGCCTGGCTGTTCTTGACAACGGAGGCGGGTTTTATGATACTGCAACGAGGCCACGAAGGCACAAAGGCACTAAGAAAATAAGTAAAAAGTAAAAAGGGAAAAGTAAAAAAAAGAAAAACTTGGTGTCTTAGTGTCCTGGTGGCAAGAGGTTGTCGATGTTTGAGAAGTTTGGCAAAACACTCGTAAAAATTTTCGGCTCACGAAGCGACCGGCTGGTCAAGTCGTATATGGTCGTCGCCCGCGCGGCCGGCGCCTTTGAAGAGCAGGTCAAGCAGCTCGCCGATGAGCAGCTAAAAGCCAAGACCGCCGAGTTTAAGGACGCCCTGAAACAGGGACGCAGGCCGGAGGATATTCTGCCGGAGGCGTTTGCCGTCGTGCGGGAGGCAGCCAGACGAAATGTCGGGATGCGGCATTTCGATGTTCAACTTGTCGGCGGAAACGTCCTTTATGAAGGTAAAATCGCCGAGATGGCGACCGGCGAGGGTAAAACATTAGTTGCGACGCTTGCGGCGTATCTTGTGCACATCACCGGCAGGCACGTTCACGTTGTAACCGTCAATGATTATCTTGCCAAGCGCGACTCGGAATGGATGGGGCCGATTTACAAATCGCTTGGATTAACCGTCGGGGCGATACAGGCGGATATGGATACGGCGGGCGAGGAGAGAAAAAACCAATACGCCTGCGATATCACATACGGAACCAACAACGAATTCGGCTTCGACTATCTGCGCGACAATATGAAGCTGTCGTTAGAGCAAATGGTGCAGGGCGAATTGCAATACGGGATAATCGACGAGGTTGATTCAATCCTGATAGACGAGGCGAGAACCCCTTTGATTATATCAGGGCCTGCGTTCGATGACGTGAGCAGATACGGAAAAGCCGACGACGTAGCAAAAAAACTTATCTCACTGCAGGGCGGCTACGACCGCATAAAGAGCCGAATCGATTCGGCTGAAAAAACGATTGCCAACGCCCGCGGGGAGCTGAGCGAGGCAAAAAAAGCAAAAGACGATACGCGCATCAAGAATGCGCAAAGCACCATAGAAAAATTCGAAACTGAGATTGCCGAGGCGCAATCCAAACTGGGAGGCGCCGTCCAATACTACGAGGTAGAATACGACCGCAAGGCCGCCAACCTGACGCACGAGGGAATCGGGGCCGCGCAGGAGGCGGCGGGCGTGGGGTCGTTTTTCACCGGCTCGAATATGGAGTGGCCGCACATGCTCGTGCAGGCGCTGCGGGCACACATCGTATTTGAAAAAGAACGTGATTACGTCGTGATGGACGGCAAGGTTGTTATCGTCGATGAGTTCACCGGCCGCTTAATGCACGGCAGGCAGTGGTCGGATGGTTTGCACCAGGCCGTCGAGGCAAAAGAGGCGGTGCAGGTCAAAGAAGAGACGCAGACGCTGGCGACAATTACGCTGCAAAACTTCTTCAAGCTCTACGGCCAGATAGCCGGTATGACCGGCACCGCCGCAACTGAAGCAGAAGAGTTTATGAAGATTTATAAGCTCGATGTCGTTGTAATACCGACCAACGCACCCTGCATCAGAGAAGATACGGAGGATGTGATATACAAGACGATGCGCGAGAAGTTTGACGCAATCCTCGAGGAGCTGAACAACGTCAGCATCGCGGGTCGGCCGATTCTGGTGGGAACCGTAAGCGTTGAAAAAAACGAGGCGTTGTCGGAGGCGCTTGACAGAAGATTCGGCCTTGAACACGAATTGCTCAACGCCAAACACCACGAGCGCGAGGCACAAATCGTCGCAAAGGCGGGTCAGCAGCACCAGGGGCGCGACGGGAAGATGCACGGCAATGTAACGATTGCGACGAATATGGCGGGCCGGGGAACGGATATTAAGCTTGGCCCCGGCGTAGCCGACATAGGCGGACTGCACGTCTTAGGCACCGAACGCCACGAAGCGAGACGCATCGACAACCAGCTTCGCGGACGCTGCGGCAGACAAGGCGACAAGGGGTCAAGCCAGTTCTTCCTCAGTTTTGACGACGAGCTGATGCGTGTGTTTGCGCCTGAGTGGACCGTCAAGGCGTTGTCGTGGATTGGGTGGCAGGAAGGAGAGCCGATTTACCACAAGAGAATCAGCAAGGGGATAGAAAAGGCGCAGAAGAAAGTCGAGGAGAGAAACTTCGAGACCCGTAAGAGCTTGCTCGAATACGACGAGGTGATGGATTACCAGCGCAAGATTTTCTATTCGCGCAGGCGCAAGATACTTTCCGGCAGGGGGCTTAAAGAGATAGTCGAGGAGATGATTGAGGGGGCGATAGAGAAAAGCTGCCAGACGATTCTTGATGCGGATTATCCCGTCAAGTGCATAGCCGAATGGGCGACGGCCAACTTCGGCATCGAGGTTAAATCATCTGAAATAAGCGGGTTGCAGCCCGATGAGATTGAGCGAGAGGTCAAGGACCAAGCAAGGAGCAACGCCGGCAACGATATATCGATATCGCTGGGCGAGTATCTGGAGGACTATGAAGACCCGAGCAGCTGGGACGTCGCGGGCCTGTGCAAATGGGCAATGAGCAGCTTTAGCGTCAGCTTGAGTCCCAACAAGGTTAAAGAGCTGAAACCCGAGCAGATAGAAGAGCAGTTGACCGACGCCGCCTGCGAGCAGATTGAGAAAAAAGATTGCTCGCCTTTGGCGGAATTTCTTAAGCCCGATTTTGCGATTAGGCGGCTTGCGGAGTGGGTGCGGGCGAAATTCGACATCAAGCTCGATAAGGCCGAGATTGCGGGGGTCAAGGCGGAAGAGGTGCGGCGCCTCATCAGCGAAAAAACAAGGGCGGGGTACCGCAGGCGCGAGATTGAATACCCGGTTGAGTTTGCGATGAATATGGTTTACGGCCCGCAAGGCCCGAACGTGTACGGTTTCGAGGCGCTGGCGGACTGGGCAAACAGGAAATACAACGCAAAGTTTTCCGCCGACGGCATACAACAGATTAACCCGCGGACCCTGCACAAACAGTTGCTGGAGCTGAGCGAGGCCTATAACGACGGCCGGCTCATAGAGGAAATAGACGATACGATTAGTCGGCTTGATGCCCCCGCGGCTGCCGAATGGGCAAGCAATCGTTTCGGGACAACAATAACGCCTGAGCAGCTCGGCGACGACCAGCGACGCAGAGAAATAATCCTTCAGCACGGCAGAGAATTCCTGCGCAGAGAGCTAAGCGAACTTGAGAAATACGTCCTGCTTCAGGTTTACGACATCGCCTGGAAAGACCACCTCTACAATATGGACCATCTCAAGGACAGTATCTGGATGCGTTCTTTCGCCGAAAGGGACCCCAAGACCGAATACAAACGGGAAGGCCACCGGATGTTCGGGGAGATGCTGGCCAACATAGACGAGCGGGTCACGGACATCATCTTCAAGGTCCATCTCGAGGCGGGCGCCAGGGCAAGGAGCGTCTGGAACGTCAGCCAGGCGGCGCACGACCAGGTGGGTCAGTTTGCGATGGCCGAGCGTCAGCGGGCAGCCGCACAGGCCCCGCAAGGCGAAGTTAAAGTAAAACAAATTCGCTTAGACAAGCCGAAAGTGGGTCGCAACGACCCCTGCCCCTGCGGCAGCGGCAAGAAATACAAGAAGTGCTGCGGAAAAAACGCTTAGCGTGAACACCGCTCAGGATGTAGATGGGCCGGCGATTCGATGCTTAGTGGAAGTCGAACAGCGACTGCGTTTTTATCATCGCTATCTGGTCGGGGTAGGCGGCGAAGGTGTGGATGTGCAGTTCGGTTTTGCGGGCCTCGAAATCGACGTAGCAGAACGGCTGCAAGCCGTCTATTTCCAGCTCGGGGAATCTGACGAAGACGCCGCGGTCCCGGCCGAATCGCTCAAGGTCTGTGTAGCTTTGCCGATAGAGATTTGCGCTGAGGCGTTCGACCTGGAAGTCGGTCATATAGCTGACGCCTCTGCTCAGCGTGAACTTGTGGGAGCGGGGGCCGCGGAACTGGAATCGCTCAATCAGGCCTCGCTCCGGCAGCGGCTGGCTTGGCGTGCTGACGACCTCGCTGAGGCAGACGTCGCCTGCAGAAACGCTTATTACGTGCGTGCATCCGGTTATCCAGATTAGGGCCTCGTATTTCTCGGTTTTAAGCTTTCTGCTGGCGTAAATGTTGAACAGCTCGGGGTGCAAAGGCCGTTGGAATAAGCTGAAGGATAATTCCTCGACTGCTACATTTATCTGCGGCGATTCCATAGTTCGTCAAACCCTAAAAGCTTTCGTCGAAACCACTTTCCACAACCTCATTATACAAGAATCGGGGCACAAAATTCAAGTCCATTATCAGTATTGATAATGCGTTTTCCGATACTTATAGGACGATTATTTCGCAAACCACGGGAGCTAAATGAGTAACAGAAGGCGGATTTTTTTGAAAAAAATGCGAGGCGGGCGTGCGTGCCGCAAGTTTTTATCGCTGGAACACTAATGTGGTAATCAGAGTTGCAATGATGTCGTAAAATGCGTGGGTGCCGGCGGTGATTCCGAAGCCGCGGATGGCAAACAGAACGGCGAAATAAACGCCTGCAATTATCCTGAATGTGAACTTCGCCCAGTCGAACAAATCGCCCTGGTTTGGCTGGCCGGTAAGCAAATCTATGTGGTGATGCGCACCGAACAACGCCGCCGAAATAAGCACCGACAGCACAATCGAATTGTTCTTGCCCCATCCTAACACGTCCTGAAACAGCAGCATAAGGGCGCATATCAGAATCAGACGAAACAACAGCTCTTCGTAGATGCCTGCGCCTATACCGGTAACGATGTCGGCGAGCAAAGATGATTTTTGTTGCGCGATAGCCCCGCCCGTTGCCGCCAGTTTTTCGGCCGCGCCCCCGGCGGAACTGTGCAAAAACAAGCTGAGCACAATCAGAGGTATGGCCAGCAGAACGCACTCAACGGTCATCGGCAGTATATCGCCGAACGAAACCCACCATTGCTTCTTTGAGACAAGCTGGTAGGCCAGCAGTATGACGATGACGACCACGGCGGGAGCGGCCCAGAGAAATTTGCCGCCGAAGCCGAGATATACGAGTAGCTCCTGCAGCCAGACAAAGGCGACGACGCGGATCTGGGTCTGGCTGAGGACGTCGGTATTGATGAAGATTGTCCCCAGCTCATAAAAGATTATGAAGGGCAATAGATACACGATTGCATAGACGGGCCGGCTCGTGCGCTCAAGATACGAGTCGCGCGTGAAGTTAAACCATTGACTTGTTGTCGCTCTTGATTTCCTTGCCATTCCGTTGGCTGCCTGTTTCATTTCACCGCTGAGCACGCGGAGACCGCAGAGGAAAAACATAAAATAACCTCTGCGTGCTTTGCGGTCTCTGCGGTAAAAAGTATTTCATCGCGGCCAAAGTTTACTTAACCGCCCGTCAGATTACAATACCAAATTCGACTTTCGAAAGAAGCTTATAGTTTTTCTCATTGTGAGCCAACATTCCATATAAGTTTGCCGACATCATCCGGTCTGACGAACCCGATCTTGCCGTCGTTTCGCAGCACAACGCATCTGCGGCCTTTAGCATGCTCGAATTTCATCAACTCCGGGCCGCCATACTGGTTCCAGCCGTCTTCGGCTCCAAAAAGAAGAATGGTCTCTCTGGGCGAATTGGGACAACACTCTGGATTGATCGCGTAGGCGGATATCTTCATTCGGTATACATATTCTTGGACCCCCTGCGAATTAAGATACTCATAGCCGAACGCAAAATTCATTGAGACATTGGGGTCTGTGTTTGGGTCAGTCGTGTGGTAACTTCGAGGTCCTTCATTATAGGGGCTTCCAAAATATCCGGCGTCGACTCTGCAATGTTCTACCAGCAGGTCACACCATTCATAGGGTACGGGGTATCTACCATCAAAAGTATCCGCATACATTCGCATATAACGGTATAGTATTCGGAGATTTTGACGTGCCGTTATCGCCTCTATTCTTCCCCCTCCATATATCAGTTTCTTGATTTGTGTATTAAAAGCAAGCACTGCAAAAACAACAAGAATGACCAGTAGATTCATAATTAGTGCAGGAATCACTAACAACATCGCTTTTGAGTATGTCCGATTTTTCTTTATCTGTGATGTTACTGCGCTGGAGAATACTATCGAAAGAAGCAGACACAGACCAGAAGTATAAATATTAGTCCATGGAAAATTCGGAAGATGTATCTTCATACCCGTGAAAAAATCAGCAGCAATAACGAAAGATATAGCACTAAACAAAAATGCAAGGGTTGCCTTTATCACAACTTTTGTTTTTTTTCCTGTCTGGATGTTTTATTTCTCTGTCCATAATAGATCCCTTTGTCAATCTTGTCTTTGGATAGTTGTTCGTCCAAAAGCACGGATACGACATTTCATTCTACCTTGGATTAGCGGCTTTGTAGTCCTCAGCGAAGGTTTTTACCTGGTCTTTGACAGTCCGCACAATGGTGCTTTTGGTGACGGCCAAGGAGACGACGCCGAAACGTGCCTGGCTGAGGGCCGGCCAGGTCTGGGCCTCCGTCCGTACCGTCGCGTCTCTCGACAACTGCACAATCTGCAATAGCGACGACTGGACGTGTATCGCACAGTTCCGGCCATCCTGTCCGGCTGCTGCCACGTTGACCAACACGATATACAGCCCGACGTCCGGAGTCGGCCGCAAGACCTCTATACCTGCATTTTG
>CAYUIL010000030.1:0-13783 GCA_964444715.1 uncultured Pirellulales bacterium
GGCACCTTGTGATGCTTCCTTGAAGATATTTAGCCCCCGGATTTATCCGGGGGTTTACCCTCCGTAGCCCATAGGGCGGAGGAGGGTTACTCGCCTTTGGCGAGTGTTTTGAAATAGAGAGGAGAAAGGGATATGAACGCGAATTACACAATAAAGGTTCCTGCTTGGCTCGACCGGATTTGCACGTGGCCGGCGATGTGGTATCGGCGACGCAAGTTTGGCTATTCTTTCCGCAAAATTTATCTCGGGCAGGACGAATACACAATCGTAGAGCCCGCGGATTACTATACCTTCAGTAAATACAACTGGATTTTCATAAGATGCGATAAAAAACCTTACGCCGTCAGCGAATTTAAAATCGGGCGTAAAAAAACAAAGAGGATGTATTTGCACAGGGCAATTATGAAGGCGCCCAAGCGACGCCTTGTCGACCACGAGAATGGTGACGGCTTAGACAATCGCAGGGCAAATTTGCGTTTGGCGACTCGCTCTCAAAATATGATGAACAGGTCAAAAACAAAAAGAGAGACAACTTCGAAATATATCGGGGTTTCTTTTGACAAGGGCTGCAAAAGATGGCGTGCGGCAATTCGTGTGTGCTATAAACAGAGGTGGCTCGGCAGTTTCAAAAATGAGGTCGATGCCGCACGGACATACGATGAGGCAGCGAAGAAATATCATGGTGACTTCGCGCGGTTAAACTTCCCAGGGTGAAACGAAAATTCCGGAACGCCTGCCCTCAAATGTTTTGGTCGGGGGCCTGGGGGTTATAAAATTGCCGATATACATGTACTCGGTGTGAGCTTTCTACCACTGGCAGACGGAGGTTCGGACCTAATTTAGCTCCCCTGTTTTGTTCCCAAGCGCAAATACTTCCTGGGGGAAAATTAGTTCGAAAGAGTTAAGGGGAAGGCAATTTCTGTAATTTTATAAATTTTGCCAAGAATCTTGGCCTTGCGTAAAAAGCCCTTGATGTGGAACCGTGACCAGCACCTTTTGTTCTCGGCTGTATGTAATACCCCATCTTGCCCGTCAAAGCGTTAAATCCTTTATGAGGATCAAGCAATGTTTTTCTAACAAGGTTATAATCTGCTTTAATAGCATCATACAGTTCGCCGTGTAAATCAAATTCTACAACAGAATGAATATAGCTTGGCTCATCAACGTTTTTGCCGACGGTCCTTGCCACAACTACTATTTTTTTGAGCTTTGCAAGAAGATGACTTTCTTCAAATTCTTTTTGGCAAACATTTACAGGGTCGATCATCGTGATGGCCATAGTTTCCTTGAATGCAAGTTTTCCATCTTTTTTGTATTTGAGCGGAATCGACTTTAATTCCCATGAACCAAAATTAGGAGATTGGGCTGAATTAATAGATATTCCAAGATGCCGTTCAAAGACATGACCCGCCCAACCTTTATTGACTTTCCCTTCCTGATATATTGTTACATTAAATCGACGGGCAAGCTCATGAAGTTCTTTGCCAACAAGCTTTTTTAGATTCTCTATTGCCTCTGCTCTATCCATGTTTATAAAGCCAGCTTACACATTTCTTTGGGGTTTAAGAAACAGTATTGTTCTAAAACATCCTTGATCCTCGGTATTGCCATTTGGTCAAGATACTTTCGATCCAAATCAATACCAACGAATTTTCTGTTGTTACTCAAAGCCGCTACGCCCGTTGTGGCGCTACCGCAGAAAGGATCTAGGACAATATCTCCTTCTTTGCTTGTGGCTAAAATTATCCTCTCTAATAATGCTTCCGGTTTCTGCGTGGGGTGCTTGCCGTATTTTTTCTCACCGTTCTTTGGAGTTGCTATTGCCCAGACGCTTCGCATTTGCTTGTTAGGTTTTTTGAGAAAGTCCTCTCCCCAATTTTTATCCTTCACAAGGTTATAGTTAAAACAATGCTTAGCGTTTTTATTTTTTCTTGCCCACAACAACGTTTCATGGCTTGCAGTGAACATCCGACATGCAAGATTCGGGGCTGCATTCGGCTTAAACCAGCAAATGTCATTTATTAAATGCCATCCTTGTTTTTGCAAAGCAAAACCGCAGGCGTAAATAGAATGGTAAGTACCGGATATCCATAAAGAACCGCTCGATTTCAACACACGACGGCAGGCCTCAATCCAGTTGTAATGAAACTGAAAATCTCCTTCGATTCCTTTGCTTTTATCCCAATCGCCCTTGTTAACGCTAACGCGTCTGCCAGCATGACAAGTGAATCCGTCATTGGAAAGATTGTAAGGCGGATCGGCGAATATTAAATCTATGCTTTCGGCTGGCAGATCGTTTAACACTTCAATCGCATCGCCGTTGAAAATCCTTACTCCTCTATGAGTATAATATGCCTTCATTGGCTGTTGCTTTTCAATCAATCCTTTTTATCAATCGCTGCAAAGGTTTCCCTTGCTTGATTGCCTAATTCTACGGTTTGCTGAAAAAACAAACAAGGCAATTTTAATGAAGGGCTTTTTTGCAGGGAAAATTGCTAACGGCAGAGGGTTTGTAGTTCGTCGAGAGTCAATTCACTGAGATTACCAATAATTTTGTCCGCTGGTTTTAATTGCTCGGCTGAGTAGGTGTTGGTAACGGCGACGGGGTGCATACCGGCGGCCTGCGCTGCCTCGAGACCCCAGTGAGAATCCTCAATCACAATACAATCCTGTGGTTTTATGGCTTGATTTGTTTTTGTGTTGAGCAGTTTGAGGGCTAAGAGAAATCCTTCGGGGTCGGGTTTGCCTTTTTTAACCTGTTCGGCTGAAACAATCACGTCGAAAAAACTCCTCAGATTAGCGCCTTTTCCCGTAAGGGATGCTGCGCAGAGAATCATTTCTATTTCAGAAAGAAGGGCGCCGGAGTATATCGCCATCGGGATTTTGTTCTGGAAGAGCATATTGAGAAAGTCCGGGACGCCTTCGAAGACAGTGGCCTGACTTCCGGCCAGCTCTTTGAATGAGATGGCTTTTTCCGCGAGCAGTTGTTTGAGGCGCTGTTCGGAGAGATTTAGATGGTTCTGTTTGTCGAGCAGGCGGAGCGACTCTTCGTCGGATAGTCCCAGGAATTTGTCGTAGTATTCCTGCAGTGGTATTTTTACGCCGAGGGCTGAGAGGATGCGATTGAAGGCCTGATAGTGGAGCAGCTCGGAGTCAACGAGGACGCCATCAAAGTCGAATATCACGGCTCGAAGCATAGTCGTTACCTCACTGGGTGGGCACAGGGCCGATGAGTGCGGCAAAATCAGTGAAGGAAGATTTGTCGCCGGAGCAGATTAGCTGGGCGAGGGCGGCGATTTGTGGGGCGTTTTTGGTAACGAATCGTTGCGCGATAATGGCCTTACGTTTTTTCATAGGTATCTGTTGGCCGTCGGATGCGCCTGGGGAATCTTCGACAGGGACGAGCATATCGACTTTCGAGCCGGCCTGGTCGCAGAAGAGGTAGCCGATGATGAGGTTGATTGCGATATCGACCATCGCTCTGCCATAAAGGTCCATAAATTCGGTGCCCTGCTGTTTGACGAAAGCGACGGCGTTTTTAAGCTGTTCAGTGCCCTCGGTGAGTTTGGCGAGGAGGTCTTTGAGTTCGGGGTCGTAGTTTTGTTGAGAAAGCTCTACCAGATATTTTTCGCAGGTGCCGGAGCAGACACCGCGGACGGCGGCGACGATTTGCAGTTGTGAAGTGCCTTCATAGATAGTGGTGATTCTTGCGTCGCGTGCGTGCCGTTCGACGGCGTAATCTCGCATATAACCTGAGCCGCCGAGGACCTGGATTGAGTTGTAGGCGACGCGGTTGGACATTTCGGAGCAGAAGTATTTGCTCATTGGGGTAAGCATCAAAGCGAGGCGGTCTAAGCGGCGGGCCTTTTCCTTGAGGGGTTTCAATTGCGTTTTGTCGGCTGGGGGGTTGAATTCGAGCTGTTTAGCGGCGGCGATGCTGAGGTCAACGATGCGGGATGTTTCGTAAAGGAGGGCACGGCCTGATTCGAGAGCGATTTTCATATCGATGAGCATATCACGGACGGCGGGGAGTTTTTCGATTGCGGCGCCGAATTGTTTTCTGCTTGAGGCGTAATTGCGTGCGACGCGGTATGCGGCTTCGGCGATGCCGAGTGATTGGCAGGCGATGCCGATGCGTGCGACGTTCATCAGCGCCATAACGTAGGTTACAAGGCCTCGCTGGCGTTCGCCGATGAGCTGGCAGGGGGTGTTGTCGAAGAAGATTTCGCAGGTTGGGGAGCCGTGGATGCCGAGTTTGTCTTCGAGCCGGCGGATATGGACGGTTGGTCCTCTGTCGCAGACGAACAAGCTCAGGCCGAGTCCGCCTGAGCGGTCGGGCTCACTGCGGGCCAGAACGAGGAGGACCTCGCCGCAGCCGTTGGTGATGAAGCGTTTGACGCCGTGCAGGAACCAGTTGCCGGAAGTATCCTGAAAGGCGCGGAGTTTTACGGCCTGGAGGTCAGAGCCGGCGTCGGGTTCGGTGAGGACCATAGCGCCTGTAATTTTGCCTGCTGCGAAATCGTGCAGATATTTTTGTTTTATTTCTTCGGACGCGAAGACATTTATGGTTTCGGCGATACCCTGCAGGCCGAAAATGTTCATCAAGGATGCGTCGGCGCGTGAGACGATTTCGATTGCCATCGTGTAGATAAGATTGGGGAAGGTGAGTCCGCCGAAGCGGTGCGGGAGCGTGAAGCCCATAACCTCGGCCTTGGCGAGCTTATCGATGGATTCGGCGATACCCGGTGCGTAGCTTACAGTGCCATCGGGGTTGAGCGTGCTACCCTGTCGGTCGGTCTGTTCGGCTCGCGGGGCGATGAATTCGGCGCTGAGCGCCCCGAGTGAATCGAGGACCATATCGTAATTTCGTATTGCCTCGGCGGCGTCGGCGGGTGCGTAATCGAACTGTGAGGCGAATTTGAAGTTCTCTTCGCACAACGCGGCGAGGGCGGCGAGGTCGATGTGCTTGAACAAAAATTGTATGTCGTTGTTATCCGTGTAGAAGTTTGGCATCGTTATTTACCTGCGGCGGCGGTTAGCTCCTTGAAGCCCTTTTCTTTGATGGCTTTAATCATTTTCGGGACTACGACGTTGAGGTCGCCGACGATTTTGTAGTGAGCGACGTCGAATATAGAGGCCTGGGGGTCGTTGTTTATTGCGACGATTTTCTGGCTTTGGTTCATACCTGCCTGGTGCTGAATTGCGCCGCTGATACCGACTGCGATATATAGGGAGGGCCTGACGGTGGTGCCGGTTTGTCCGACCTGGTGGTCGTGGTCGATGAAGCCGAGGTCAACGGCTGCCCTTGTTGCGGCGGGCGCTGCGCCGAGGCAGTTGGCCAAATCCCATACAAGGCGGAAGTTTTCCTTGCTCCCCACCCCTGCGCCGCCTGCGACGATTAGCCGGGCGGCCTTGAGGTCAACTTTTTTGGGTCTTGTATGCTCTTCGAGGATTTCGAGAGGCAGGTCCTGGTTAGATAGCTGGACTTTTTCAGTGATGACCTGGCCTTTTCTTTTGGTATCCGGCGTGGGCATCGGCATAACACCTTCCCGGACGGTTGCCATCTGTGGCCAGCGGTCGTAGTTGATGATAGTTGCGATAATGTTGCCGCCAAAGGCGGGGCGAATTTGAAAGAGGAGATTTTTGTGGAAGTCGCCGTCTGTGGTTTCGTGGTCGCCTATTTGCAAATCGGTGCAATCGGCGGTAAGACCCGCCTTGGTCGCGCTTGCGATTCGCGGGGCGAGGTCTCGGCCCGTGGCGGTTGCGCCGTAAAGGACGATTTGCGGCTTGTGTTTGTGGATTAGACGAGAGATTACTTTGGCGTAGCTGTTCGCCTGATAGCGTTCAAGGAGCGGGTGTTCGGTCAAGTAAACCTTGTCTGCGCCGCAGTGAATCAATTTGGAGGCGAGCGTTTTTACGTTGTCGCCGGGCAGTACGGCGGCCATCTGGACATTGAGGATGTCGGCGAGGCGTCGTGCCCTGCTCATCAGCTCGAGCGGTGCATCTTCGAGACGGCCAGAGTGCTGTTCAGCGAATACCCAAACTTCACCTTTTCTGTTTACGGGTATCATTGTGAGAGAGTGTTCCTTCACGCGATAATTTTATCTTCGATAAGTTCGTGGAGCATATCGGTCAGGCCTGTGTCGGTTGGTTCGACTGATTTGCTTTCTTTGGCGGCCAGAACGACGCTCTGGATGCGGTGGACCTTTGTGGGTGAGCCGGTTCGGCCACACCAGGTCAAATCGGCCTTGAGGAAATCAAGGTTCCACTGCTTTATCAGAATACCTTTTTGCTCGAGTTCGGCGGACTTGCGGGAGGCAAGCGATTTTAGTTCGTCGGGGTTGGCAGCGAGATTTTGGGTCTTGAGCTGCTGCTCAATTTCGCAAGAGGCAAGGGCGGATTTGAATTTCATCATTTTTTTTGCGGCGGCGACGCGCGGCTCGTTTGCGTCGGCGGTTACAGTGAGGAGGACGGGGAGGGCGGCCTTGATTTTTTGCCAGCCGTTGCCGATATTTCGCTGGGCGGTTATTGTACGGTCTTTTAACTCGATGAGTTTTTCAACGTAGGTGATTTGGGGAAGCCCGAGTTTTTCGGCCAATTGGGGGCCGACCTGAGCGGTGTCGCCATCGATGGCCTGTCTGCCGCAAAGGACGACGTCATATTTGAGTTGTTTGACTGCACAACTGAGTATGTAACTTGTTGCCAGCGTATCGCTTGCGGCACAGCGGGCGTCGGTAATCAAAATGGCATCATCTGCGCCGCGGTAGAGGGCGTCTCGGAGTATTGCGGCGGCGGCGGGAAGGCCCATTGTAATGACGGTAACAGTGCCGCCGAATTTATCCTTGATGTCGAGGGCCATTTCGAGGGCGTTGAGGTCTTCGGGATTAAAGATTGCGGGCAGGGCCGAGCGATTGACGGTTCCGTCGTCGTTCATCGCCTTACCGGTAATCCTTTTTGTATCAGGGACCTGTTTTACCAAAACGACACAATTATACGCCACCGGTTATCTCCTTGCGATTCGGGTTTGGGCCAGCACTAAAAGAAGGTAGTGTAGCAGGAATCGCGGCCAAGTCAATGAGGAAAGAGGCAGTTTGGGCACTTGCGAGGCGTGTGTCGGCGGCAAAAGGGTTAAACCGGCGGAGCAAAAAGGCCGATTTATTTTTGCACAGGCGGTATCAGATGGCGTAATTTTATTTTGACAATGGTTCGGTATAAACAATAATAACGTGTTTGAAAGAATATCTAAGGATGCCCGGCCGAGGCCAATGGACAGGCGAGTTCGAGCGATAAATGGCTAACGAGACCAATTACGATACGGTATTCGGCAAGATGGCCGTAGAGCAGAAGTTGTGCACCAGGGAGGAGATGACGCTGTGCATTGGGGAGATGGAGGCCCGGCGCACGAAAGACCCGATTCTGCTCAAAGACCTGCTGGTTGACAAGGGTTACATTACCGCGACACAGGCGCAACGGCTGAAGAACGCGATAAGGGAAGCGAAAGGGGCTGCAATTACACATCAGATACCCGGCTATCAGGTTTTAGGCAAGATAGGCGCAGGCGCGATGGCGGTTGTTTACAAGGCGAGGCAGCTCAGCTTGAATCGGATTGTTGCGGTAAAGATTTTGCCCAAGCGGTTCACCGAGAATCCGGAGTATGTGGAGCGTTTTTACAAGGAGGGTCAGGCGGCGGGCAAGCTGAATCACCCCAACATTGTTCAGGCAGTGGACGTCGGCGAGGCGGGAGGATATCACTACTTTGTAATGGAATACGTTGAGGGCAAGACGCTGTACGACGACCTGGCGGCGGGGAAGATATTCGGTGAGCAGGAGGCGCTGGGTATCATCATACAGGTGGCCGAGGCGCTGCGGCACGCTCATTCAATGGGGCTGATTCACCGTGACGTCAAGCCGAAGAACATAATGATAAACAAGGACGGCGTCGTAAAGCTGGCCGATATGGGTCTGGCGCGTGAGACGACGGACATAGAGGCAGCCAAGACCGAGAAGGGCAGGGCGTACGGCACACCTTATTACATTTCGCCGGAGCAGATACGCGGTGAGATGAACATAGACGGAAGGGCGGACATCTACGGGCTTGGCGCGACGTTCTATCATTTAGTGACGGGGCGAGTGCCGTATATGGCGGAAGACCCCGTTGAGGTGATGAAGAAGCATTTGAAGGACGAGCTGATTCCGCCGGACCATATTAATACTTCGTTGTCGGCAGGGGCGTCGGAGGTCATCGAGGTGATGATGGCCAAGAACAGGGACGACCGGTACAGCGATGTTGAGGAGCTGCTGGTGGATTTGAAGGCGATTAGGGCGGGGCAAGCGCCGCTGCGGGCGCACAAACGGATGGATGTGTCGATGCTTGAGCAATTGGAGGACGGGGAGGTGGTTGGAGAGGAGGCGGAAAAATTCGACGCTGAACAGGCAATTGCGCGGTATAAAACCGCCGTATTGGTAATGGCTGCGGGGTTGGTGTTTTTGCTGCTGGTAGTCGTTTTGCTGCTATTTCGGTAGCGCGGCGGACGAGTGTGCAATTGAATAACCTCACTAATTGCCAACCAATAATCATGAATTAAATATGCTTACACCTTCAGACACAAGATTTTCTTCAGACGAGATGGCTGAGGTTCTGAGCCATTACGACATCGGGAAAATCCGCAAGGTTGTGCGTCTTGTGGGTGGCAGCAAGCATGCGCCGAAAATTGTGGTTACGACGGGCAGGGGCAGATTTTTGCTGAAGCGTCGGTCCCAGGGCAAGGACGACGTGTATCGGGTGACCTTTGCCCACGCCGTGCAGACGCACCTGGCAAAGCGATACTTTCCGGTTGCACCGCTTGTGACGACCCGTGATGAGGTAAGCACGCTTTTGCAGTTGCGCGGCAGCATTTACGAGCTGTTCAAGTTTGTGGGCGGGGCGCGATATAACGGCTCGGCTGAGGCGACCATAGACACGGGAAGACAACTTGCGAGGTTTCATCAGTATCTGGCCAATTTCGAGTTTGAGTGGGAGCCGTTGAAGGCCAGTTTCCATGATTCGGCGACGGTGCGCGGACACCTTAAAACGGTTGCTTCGGACAGTTCGCCGGGTGCGGACAAGCACTTACCGGAGATAGGCGAGCAGCTAATGGCTTTATACAACGCGTCGAGCGTGCGGGTCAATCAGCTTGGATTTGATTCGTGGGGCGAGCAGGTAGTTCACGGGGACTGGCATCCGGGGAATATGCTGTTTGACAAGGACAAGCTGGTTGCGGTTCTTGATTTTGATTCGGTGAAGATTGCTTCGCCGGTTACGGATTTGGCGAATGCGATGCTTCAGTTTTCGCTTGTGGGTTATCACCCGAATCCCGCGGACTGGCCCGATTATTTGGACCAGGCGAAACTGGTTCAGGTTTTAGAGGGCTATCGAGAGGTGATTGACCTCGACAAGCGTAAGCTGGACTCGCTTTTGGATTTGATGGTTGAGACAATGATAGCGGAGGCGGTTTTGCCGGTTGCGGCGACGGGTTTTTTCGGCAACCTCAGGGGGCTGGATTTTCTCAAAATGATTTTTCGCAAGGCCCGCTGGATAGAGGCCAACCGCGGAACTCTGACCGCGGCGGTTGAGTCGTGAGATGTGGGCTGTCGTAATCACGAGACGTTCAGATTGAAGGAGGTTATAAGGTATTGCGGAGGGAGAGCAGTTTTTTGACTATATCGAGGGCGGCCGTGGGCCGGGCAAGCCGGTGGGCATTGTTTCGCATCGCAGCAAGTCGGGTGGGATTGTCCAGCAGATTATCAATCTTGTAAGCAAGGACGGGGAAATTGTTGCATCGGATGGCGACGCCTTCTTCAAGTAAATGGTCGGCGTTGCGTTCTTCCTGTCCGCGGATGGGGTGGACTATTACGATGGGCAGGTCTTTGGCGAGCGCCTCGGATGTGGTAAGGCCTCCGGGCTTTCCGAGGAGCAAATCGGCGGCGGACATATACTCGTCCATTTTTGTTGTGTAGCCGACGGGGATGATTTTGACGGGGGAGTTTACGGGGAGTTGTCCGGAGAGTTTCTCAAGTCGATTTTGAAGTTCGTTGTTCTTTCCGCAAACGGCCACAACCTGAACTTTATTGTGCATTTTCATAAGGGACTGGATAAGCATTTCCATAGGGCCGACGCCGAAACCTCCTGCTGAAATGAGGATTGCAGGCGAAACAGCATTTAGTCCGAGTTTTTTTCGCATTTCGGTTTTGTCTTTGTTCTCGGCAAAGACGGGGTCGATAGGAATGCCGGAGACGGTTATTTTTTCGGGTGGGGTTCCGAGGGCCTGCAAATGCAGTTTCGTTTCTTCGAGCGCAACGAAATAATGTTCATAGTGCCGGCACAACCACAGTGCGTGCAGGTCGAAGTCCGTGACGATGATGACCTGTCGCGTTGTCAGGCGGTGTTTTTGCTTCAGCCAGGATATAATCTCGGCAGGGAGGAAATGTGTGCATACCGCCAGGTCGGGCCGATATTCTTTGAGCAATTTGATAAAAGGGCCGGTGTTTAGCTTGTCGAAGGCAAGCCGGCGCCGCTCAAATCGCCAGGGATTGTCGAAGTGGTTATAGAGCCAGCCGAGCAAATCGGGCGCTTTATCAACAAGCTCTATGTAGGCCCTGGAGTACAACTTCTCGAACAGTTTATTTGTGTATTGGAGGGTGTCGATATTTTTAAGGTCGACTGCTGCGTCGAGCTGGATGAAGGCCTTTTCGACTGCCTGCGCGGCCCTGATGTGTCCTGCGCCAGCCGAGGCCGAGAGGATGAGCACTCTGTTAAACATCGATGGTTCCATTGACTATTGAAATCCGAGTTTATTTTGGTGCGACTGATTCCATATTACGGAATTTTGGCGCAAAGGTTTTGCCGGCGTAATTATAGGTTTTGACCAGCAGGAAGAAGAACAGTACCACGACTGCAAGAAGCAAAACCGCCGTGAACCAGTGGTGCGGGCGAAAACGTTTGAGCGATGGGGCAAAGGCGATAAGTGCGAAGCTGGCGGCAATAACGATGACGGCGTCCCAGCTTGCCCGCTGCCAGTAGATATCATCGAGATGAAGCCAGATTCCAAATTCATCGAAGGTCAGCCCCATACCTATTCCGTACAGGATGGCGGCGATTGTGAGCTTGCGCCCGGAGGGTTGTTTGAGGAGCAGCCAGGCACCGACGGTGGCCAGCAGGAAGATGCCATAATTGAGGTGGTGGACATGTGTGCCGCCGATATAGAGGTAAAGGTCGGGGATTTTGTGGGACATAATCATAAAGACGGCGATTCTGGCGAGGATGAACGTGAGCAAAAAAGCGGCGAGAATGTTTCTGGCCAATCGTGAAGAAATAATGGAAGGTCGTTCAGGAGTTTGGTTGTTTTTCTGCATTTGCATTACTCCACGGTCGTATATATTTTACCGGTTTTGGCGGAGGATAACACGCGATAAAAGAAAAACCCCGAAGAAAATTCCGGGGTTAAAGCGGTTGGATTGAACATCTTTTTTATTCGGCGGATTGTTTCGGTTTGGCGTAGGCGGCGACGACGTTTGCCTGGATGTTCGGGGGGACGATTTCGTAGTGCGAGAGCGACATTGAGTAGGAGCCGCGGCCGCTGGTGACGGATTTCAACTGGCTGTTGTACTGCGTGACTTCTGACAGGGGCACCTGCGCCTTAATCAGGAGCATATTTCCGGGGAGCATATCCTGACCGAGGACTCTGCCTCGTTTGCCTGCGAGGTCGCCGGCGATATCGCCGATATTTTCGGCGGGGGCCGTAACTTCGATATTGACTATGGGTTCAAGCAGAACGGGCCTTGCCTTCTCGAGTGCGTCGAGGAATGCGCCTTTTCCTGCGGCGCGGAAAGCGACTTCCTTGGAATCGACGGGGTGGTATTTACCATCGTAAACGGAGCATTTAATATCCTGCATTGGGAAACCGGCGACGAAGCCGTTTTCCATAATCTCGTTGACGCCCTTGAGGACGGCGGGTTCGTATTGGCCGGGGATTGAGCCGCCGAATATGTCCCAGCTATACAGCAGAGGCGGATCGGAGTTTCGCTCGGCCGGCTCGACGCGGAGATATACCTCGCCGAACTGTCCTGCGCCGCCGGTTTGTTTTTTGTGTCGGTAGTGTCCCTCGGCCTTGCCGGTGATGGTTTCGCGGTAAGGGATTTTCGGTTCTTTTGTATTGACCTTGAGTTTTGAGCGGTGCTCCATTTTTTCGAGCATAACGCGGAGGTGGAGGTCGCCGAGGCCGTTGAGGACAAGCTCTTTGGTCTGGGCGTCCCTGCTGACTTTGAGGCAGGGGTCTTCCTCGCAGAGTTTATCCAGCGCGGAGCCGATTTTCTGCTCATCACCTCTTGCGGCGGGTTCCAGCGCCAGAGCAAACATCGGCTCCGGGGCGGGTGGGAGTTCGAATTTTCCCGCGAGGCGGCCGTCGTGAATGAGGTCGCCGATTCTAAGATCTTCAATCTTGCCTAATGTTACGATGTCGCCTGCAAGACCTGCGTTGATTTCCTGGGTTTCATTGCCCTGTGATTTGAGGATGTGGCCCGGGCGAACGCCCTTCTTCTCGTCGTTGCGAAGCATAGTGGTGTCTGATTTAAGTGTGCCGGAGTAGATGCGGATGGTTGAGAACTTCATATTTGAGCGAGGGTCGAATGCGATGCGGAATACGAGGCCCGCCAGCGGAGCGGCGGGGTCGGGCTTAAGGTCGGTCTGTTTATCTGCGTCTTTTAGCTGACACGGCGTGGTCTGCAGGGGCGAAGGGGTATATTTTACGATGATATTGAGAAGCTCGTCGATGCCGATTTCCTTTCTTGCGTTTGTGAAGAGTATCGGGACGACGGTCCCGGCAAGAAGGGCCTGGACGAAGACGGCGGCGATTTTTTCTGGCGGGATTTGCTCGCCCGCGAGGTAGCTTTCCATGAGTGCGTCGTCTGCCTCGATGATGCTTTCGATAAGCCCGGTGTGGGCCGCGGCGACGTCCATCACGGGGGAGCTGCCAGAGCTATTTTCGATGCAGTCGATGACTGATGCGCGGTCTGCAGCGGGCAGATTAGCGCAACGGCACTGAGTGCCGAAACATTCCTGAATATCTTCTATCAGGCGGGACCATTCGACGTTTTCGGCGTCCATTTTATTGATGACGATAAGCTTGGCCTTGTGGGCCTTTGTGGCCGACTCGAAGGCCTTGCGGGTGATGGTTTCGATGCCTGCGGCGGCGTTGATGACCAGACAAGCGGTTTCAGCGGCGGGTATGGCCTTGATGGAGGGTCCGATGAAGTCCGGGTAGCCGGGGGTGTCGATGATGTTTAGCAGTTTGCCGGCGAAGTTGGCGTGGACGACAGAGGATTTTATGGAATGGCCGTGCCCTTTCTCTTCATCGTAGTAATCGCAGATGCTGGTTTTGTCATCGACGCTGCCGAGGCGGTTGGTTGCGCCTGTTTTGTGGAGGATTGCCTCAACGAGGGATGTTTTTCCTGCGCCACCGTGTCCCAGGAGAACTATATTGCGGATATCGCCGGTACTTGCCACTTCCAAATCTCCAATACTTGTCCGCCGTAGGCGGAATGATTTAACAGCCGTGTGGGTATAAAAGCCCTAAAGATGGGCCAGTATAGAAAAAACCCGCCGACAGGACAAGGCCTTGTTTGGAAAAATTTGGGAAGTGCCCCAGGCGTCGCGCCCCCGTGAGCCATCCGGCTGGACCGAGAAAATGGAGAGTTAAGCAGATGAATCCCGATGTTCGCTACAAATAGGGCCGTGAGTCCTGATAAC
>CAYUIL010000030.1:13793-14806 GCA_964444715.1 uncultured Pirellulales bacterium
GCCCTATATTTCCGTAAAATAGATTGTAGGTTTACGTCCTGCGTTTTCGCAGCAAGACAAGGCCACCTAATCCGAGTAACAAAAGCGTCGTCGGCTCAGGAATAGCAGCCCGGTGAATTATCTGGGTGTCAAAAATCGGCTCTCCATCAAAGGTCGTCAGGGTCAGTACAATATCGCCTATACTTTCGCCGTGCAGAACTATCCCGTCAATCACCGTGCCCTCCATTATGGGTGGAGTCACGCCTTGCACAGGCAGCAAGAACAGGTCCAACCAAACCATACCGGTTTCCGCCCAACCAAGGCCGTCATCCACGCCTCCGGGCAACTGATAGTTCCAACCATTCGTCAGGTCCAATGAACCAGGGCCCGATATGGTCATTGCCACGTCATACATAGCTATCGTATTACCATCGCTGTAAACATCAATTGTAACGTAGTCGCTAGCTCCTAAGATAATCGCGGTGTCGCACGGGTCAACAACGCCATTGACAGAAATCAGCAGTGCTGCGTTAGCCGCTGAAGCCATTGCCATAACTAACATCACCACTAATAACTTCTTCATTCCGTCCTTCTTTTCACCATCAGTTTTCCATTGTCAAAACACATCAGAGTTTATGTAGCGTGTTCTTTACCGAGAGGGACAAAATATGGGGGAGCAAAGAGGATGCTCAAATGTCTAAACCGAGAAACTCTCCACTTCTCCTTTTTATCTCATCGCTCTCACTCTTCTTTTTTTACTGAAAGCCACTAATTGCGCCGTCAATGTTGCACTTCTTATGCACTCTTAAGTATTGTACCGTGCCTGCTGTTAATGTAAAGAAAAAAGATAAATTTTCTGCCGCATAGTTGGGGGCTTTTGCGGCTGGTTTTATTGGACATTGAGGAGCACGCGAGAAGAGCTGTCCCATATATTGTGTATTGGGTGAGCGGCGAACTATATATCGGGGTTTTGGTTACAGGGCGTTGGAGTCAGGGCGGTTGCAGGGGCTAAAGAAAAATTGCGAGCAGTGTCG
>CAYUIL010000031.1:0-14463 GCA_964444715.1 uncultured Pirellulales bacterium
TACGGAAAAGGGATGCAGAATTGCGTTCAAGAGCCATCCTGCTGTCAAATCCGGTGTCGGTCCCCAGGATACATAGCAAAGCAGGTTCTGCAGCAGCCCCACAACCGGCGCGTACTTGAAACTCGCCGGCATCCGCAAACTCAGGATGTCCTTGCCCACCTGAAAAAAAGTCGAAAAGTCCGAGATGGGGACAATGGTGTGCCCGAAATACAGAATCGAGTTGTACACCCCAAAGGCAAAAAGGACCACGCCGGTCAGCACTTCAACGCGTCTTTCAGCGGCGTCTGCCTGACCGCCTGGTATTGGGCTGGACCGCCTGGCATCAGGGATAGTTTCTCTTGGCTTTTTATTTCTTTTTCTGGTCACGGTTTTTCTACAGCGTTCGTTTACTGTCTCGCGGCGGCGGCTGGCGCAGCTTTAAGCTTAAAAACCACGCACTCGCCGAATACCTGAACTATATCGTAGTGTTCTCTTACGAACTTTCTGAATTTGCCCATAACCTCAAACCTTTTCGCCTCGTCTTCGCCAAACCGGTTCAGCAGCATAGCCCCCCATTGTTTCTCGAACTCGGCCACCATCTGCGGGTCAAAGGGCAGGAACTGTGGCTGGCCCTGGCTGGAATAGTTCACGATAGGCCACAGTTCAAACTGGGGTCTGTCGAGAGGCAGGTGCCGTTTTCGGCTGTCCACAATATATTTAGGCGTCTCCTTATGAAAAGCGTCAAGCAACTCATCTATAAGATGTTCAAGTTGCTGAGGTGGTCTTGTGTGCATCTCGCTTTCAAAGGCGTTTGGCGAGCTGCTGAACCTTTGCGCCGAAAGGTATATCCCCGGCACCCAGCCCCACACGTATATCTTGTCCGTCGGCTGTGTGTGGTTGCGCACGTATTCTCCCGCCACCTCCCATGACCCCCGCCGGCCTTCGTGCCGGCGGTACCAGACCTCATTCCATCGCTGGGCGTAACCATATCGTTTCTCAGGATACTTCGTTCCCGAATATGCACTTCTCGGCAGGCCGAAGAATATGTGCCAGGACGTAATCACCATCAGGATAAATCCGACAATGCCGGTAACCACCCATTTGGTCTTGAATACGGCTTTTGCAAGCTTGTCGCGATAAACGGCTATCAGGTAGCCGCCCGTCATTGCGCCCGAGGCGGTCAGCGGCAGGTAATACTGCTCATACGAGGCCGGACTTATCCACACAAAGGCCATATCAAGAGCCCACCAGGCAGCAAACAGCAGAACAAATCGGTCATAATCGGATTTTGCAGCCGTAGCCGGAGACCTGCTACGCAGCCCATTTATCATTTTGCCTATTCTGACTATGATTGAACCTAGCGCCAGCGAGACCGGCAGGCACAGGGCAAGATAAAATCGCAGCACTTTCGGCCACTGCTCCGAGAACGGCAACGTCTCTCTGATTGCCGAGACATAGGTGCTTGCCTGCTGCGCTACCCCGGGTTTGGGTATGAGGCCTGCGATAGTTTCCCACACAAACGAATACGGCAAAGATATCTGCACTTTCCAGCCGATTATCCAAACGTACAACGGCGACATCGCCACAACCGCGCCACCGAGCAACATCACAACATCAATACCGGTCTGCTTCCAGGTCCTGTGTCGAAATATCGGCTGGAGCAAAACGAACAGACCAATTGCACCGATTGCCGATGTCCCTGTTTCCTTGAAAAGCGGCGCCCAGGCGGCAATGGCCCCTGCCAGCATCGCATACCACCACCCGCCGCCTAATTGCCGCAGCACGAAAAAGCTGACCGCCGTCACCATACACGCGATAGCATACTGCTCCTTGACGTTGCCGAACTTGGCGAGAAAGGGCGATGACAGGTAAATCGAAGCGACAATTACCCCGATGGCCGCCGGAAGTTTGCCGAACAGCTTCCTCATTGCGAAAAACATCGCCACAAGCGCGCCTGCCTGACAAATCATCTGAATCAGCTTCGGCCCGAACTCATTGAATCCAAACAGCCAAACCCCCAGCATATTAACGAGCAACGTCCCCAATGCGGCGCTGGGGTTTTCCTCAATCCCGATCCTCGCCCCGTTTAGGATGTGCTGGGCGGAGTAGACGTTGGCGGCGCTGTCGAAAGGGTCCGGATAGTTGAACTCAAAATACCGGCCAAGCGCAAAAGGAATCCCCGCCAGAACGGCAACCAGAGCAATGGCCATCAGCTCCGCGCCGGGCGTGCTTGCGGCGACAGCCGGCCTTTTGTCCCTGTGCACAGGCCCGCCCGGCCGCCCGCTCTTTGCGGAGGCAGCCGTCATTTGCCCTCCTTAGCCGATGAGTCGAGGAGTTCCCGAATTACATAGGTGGGTCTGTTCTGCGACTCGTGATACGTCCGAACCAGCAGCTCCGCCAACAGGCCCATCAGGATGAATTGTATCGCCGCCGTAATAAGCATCGCCGTCAGGACCAGTAGCGGATTCCTGTTCATCGCAAGCTCCTGGGCCGAGATGAACTTCTGATACAAGACAACCAGCCCTGTAGCCGTCGCACCCAGCGCGCTTGCAAGTCCCAGTCCTCCGAAAATGTAGATGGGTTTGGTCGAATATGAGCCGAGGAACTTGACTGTAATCAGGTCGAGCGTCACCTTCCATGTTCGCCCCAGTCCATATTTGGCGACGCCGGCGGTCCTGGGCCTGTGGTTGACCACCATTTCACAGATACGCGCGCCCGACCAGCTTGCCAGCGCCGGGATGAACCTGTGCATCTCCCCATACAGCCGGGTCTCCGCCAGGACCTCTCGTCGGTATGCCTTCAGCGTGCAGCCGAAATCGTGCAGATTTACCCCCGTTATTTTCGAGATAAGCCAGTTAGCCGTCATCGACGGTATCAGCCGGGTGATGGCGTTGTCATGCCTTTTTTTTCGCCAGCCGCTGACCACGTCATATCCCTCGTGCAACCTCTTTATCATCCTGGGTATATCCGCCGGGTCATTCTGCAGGTCGGCGTCGATGGCAACGATTATCGCCCCCTGTGCATGGGCAAAGCCCGCAGACAGCGCCGCCGTCTGCCCGAAGTTTTTCCGAAACCGGATAACCTTGACCCTGCCGTCGGCCTTGTGCAACTCGGCTAATATCCCGAAGCTGCCGTCCGTGCTTCCGTCATCCACGAAAATCATTTCGTAGTTGTGCTCGCTGCCCAGCGATTGTGTTAGCTGGTTATACAACGGCCTTATATTATCCTGCTCGTTCAACAACGGTACCACTACGGATACCTCAGTCAATTGTCCGCTCATAATCCACTCCAATCCGGCCCCGCCCATCGCTGGGCGGGGCCCGAACAAATTCATTTCGTAACTGTATATTATGTTAACAGTTAGGGAATCGGCTGTAAAGCAACGCCAAGATAGTTAAGGCCGGAGATAGCGGCTTTCCTTAACTTACGGGTACCTTTGGGTCCCAAAAAACCTGTCGTACCCTGCATTGCGGTGAACCGGAGGAGCAGCGGAACCTCGGGTAAAAACCGATGGCGACTGGAAATCACTTGCGGAGCGGCTGGTTCTTTGGTATTTTGAGGGTTTTGAGCAACTTGAATTGGTTGAGTTGTGATTGGCTTTATGATTTTAGGCAAGGAGATACAAAGATGAGGTTTGGACGATTGGTTTTAAGTGTTGGTATCATCGGTTGTGTATTGTTTTTGCAGGGTTGGTTCGCCGCACAGACATTCGGCGAAGAGCCGCCTGCTTCCACACCAGCAACTAATCCCGCCGAACCTAATCAGCCGCCCCCCAAGATATCCTTCGAGCAACCTATTCATGACTTCGGACAAATCGCGCCGGGGTCAACCAATACCTGCGAGTTCAAGTTCCAAAACAAAGGCGCCGGCACGCTTGTAATAAAGGAGGTCACCAAGACCTGCGGCTGCACAGTCCCTACGCTCGATAAGAAAGAGTATGCCCCGGGCGAAGAAGGAACTATCAAAGTGCAGTATAGCGCCGACAGGGGCGCGGGCGTCAGAACCAAAAATCTTTACGTGTTATCGAACGACCCTGATAACCCGCGTGTTGAGCTGACCATAAAAGCGGCTATTGTCCAGAAGGTCGTTTATGAGCCGGACCGGCTGGACTATACGCTCAAAGGCGCCAAGGCCGGCGTTGCCGAGCTTACCATCCGTAGCGCCGACGAGCAGCCGTTTACAATCACCAAATTCGAGGCCACTTCCGACGCCATAACCGCGAACTTCGACCCCAGCCAAAAGGCCTCTAAATTTGTCCTCCAGACCAAAATCGACCCGCAAAAAATGGGCGCCAACAGCAACGGCCGCATAGAAATCACCCTCACCCATCCGGAGTGCGCTTCGATTACCGTTCCTTTCAGCATCCTGCCGAGGTTCCGCGCCGACCCGCCTGCCATCAATATCCTCAACGCTGAGCCGGGAAAGGCCGTCCAGAAGGAGCTATGGGTCCTCAATAACTATGACGAAGATTTCGAAATCACCTCGGCGACTTCAAAGGAAGGCATCATTAAGGTCGTCAGCCAGGAAAAACTCGGCAATCGCTATAAGTTCAACCTCGAGATAACATCTCCTCCGGCCAAAAACACTATGAGGATGTTTACGGATACGCTCTCGATAAGTACGAAAGACGGCGAAAAAATAGACATCGCCTGCCGCGGGTTCTACCTGCGCAAATAAAAGCGTCACCAGTCACAACTAAACTTTTGCCGGCAATGACGGGAAAAACGGCTTGTATCTGTCTGCTGGCGGCGGGAACCGTGTTTGCAGTTGGCCTGCCGCAAACGCCTGCCCAATCCGCCGGAAGCGGACCCTCATCGGGGCAGTCCGCCTTTGGCGAGACCTCGCCTACCGGCGGGTCTATCACCATTTTCTTCACGGGCAACGAGCTGGGTGCGATGAAGCCCTGCGGCTGTTCGGGCGGACAGCTCGGCGGCTTCGACAGACGCTATGCCGTTTTCAGCACCGTCGGACCCGAAAATCGGCTCATCATCGACACCGGCTCTTTAGTGCCTGAATCAACCGGGCAGAACCTCATTAAATTCAACATCATCGTGCAGGCCTTTAGTCAGCTCGGCTATGACCTGGTCAATCTCACCGAACAGGATATCCGCATCGCCCGTCAGGCCGGACTATTTGACGGCCTCTGCTCGGTCTTCAATTGTATAACCACCACGCCCGTCGATGGGGCCAACCTGTCCGCGAAATTCACTAAGAGATTCACGCTAAACGATGCAGCGATAGATGTGACCATTGCCGTTGCCGACACCGATGAGCAAATCTCCCGCTTGCCCGACTCGGGTCGAGCGAGTCGAGGCGGGCCCGAATTGTTCTCGCCGCCCGCCGCAGGGGCGTCCTCGACAGTCAACATTCTGATTTTCAACTGCACCTATGCAAAAGCAGTCGCAGCCCCGATGGAATCGGGTGTCGATTGTTTGATTGTTGCCCCGCAGTCCGATGAGCCGATGCTCATCAGCGATGCTAACGCCAAACCCCTGATAATCTCGGCAGGTCGGCTGGGCAAATATGTCGGCAAAATCCAGGTCACATTGCCCGGCCCGACGGAACGCCCACGATTGTCCTTTGCCGCCATACCGGTAACCGAGGACCTGAATCAGTATCAGCCCCTTGTAGAACTTTACAAGGACTACCAGCGGCTGGTCAAAGAGGCCAACCTTGTCGAGAGACATCCCCGTTTCATCCTGCCCAACAACCTCGAGTATGTCGGGTCAAGATACTGCAAGCTCTGCCACGATTACGAGTATGAGAAGTGGAGCACCAGCCAACCCGTCGTCCCGCGAAGCGAAGCAGGCAGGCACGCCGACGCCTTTGCAACGCTCGAAAAGATCGGCTCCGACTATGACCCGGAATGCGTCATCTGCCACGTCGTAGGTATGCAATATCAAAGCGGCTTTGTCTCCCCGACAAAAACCCCTGAATTGAAGGACGTCGGCTGCGAAAACTGCCACGGCCCCGGCTCCGAGCATCTCAAGTCACTCGGTGCAGTCGAAACCTCAGGCCCGATATCCACCTGCACCGACTGCCACACCGCCGAAAACAGCATCGGATACGCGGGCAACGAAAAGCAATACTTTGAAAAAATCATCCACTGGAGAGAGCCGGTCTCGGCCGTCAGGGTCAAAGAATCAAACCGTGCCCCGTGATCCCGCCCAGTGCTGGGTGGGGGAACTATCTTTGGCCCCGAATGTCAAATAACTTAGGCAGGATTATGATTAGGACATTGCGGATAACGAGCATCATAGCGGCGATACTGGCGGCGGTATTGCTTGTTTGTGCCGCCGTTTATGGGGTGCGCAGCGACCCTCAAATCGAAGAATTACTCCAGGCGCCAAACGCCCTCGACAGGTTCACTGCCTCCAAAGGGCAGCATCCAGCCAGAGACGAAGGCCAGGTCTCGCCGTTAGTGAGACAGGCAGCGGATTTTGCCAGCTACCTGAATCCACCCCCGCCGCCTGCGCCGCCGGCATCTGCAACTGAAGCTGTCTCGCCTGAACCAGTCCCGCTCGCGCCCGTCTCATCAAAGTTCGACCTGGTTGGAACCAGCTACTACGCCTCCCATCCTGAGCTTTCCCTTGCGCTTATAGACGAGCCGGGAAAAGGGCTTCACTGGGTCAGGCAGGGCAGTTCTATAGCTCATTTGACCATAGAGAAAGTGAGCGACGGCTCAATTACTGTTCGTGACGGCCAAAGGACCTTTGAAATGACCGTCAAGGTCAACGAGCAGTGGCGAAGTTTAGTCAAGGGGGCTGCGTCTGAAGCCAAGTCCCCGCCTCGACTCGCGTCGGGCGAGGTGGGCTCGGCGCCTGCCGGCCCGGCTCCTGTGCCCCAGATATATCCGCCAGACGTAAGGCGGATAAAATCAGGGACGCCGACAGCCAAAACCCCGCCCAGTGCCGGGCGGGGACGTGACATTGCAGCGCTGCGCCGAGGCCCCAGAGGCCCGGCTAACCCCCCCAGCGCCGGGCGGGGTTCTGCCCCGCCTCGACTCGCATCGGGCGAGACGAGTATGCCGGGGGAGGAAAATGCTGCAGCGGCTATCCCCCCTCCAACTCAAAAAGACCGGGTAACCGAGCGAGTTATGGAGGACCTCAGGGCCTCGAGGATTAGCCCCGATGAGGCAATCCGATTGTTGCAACTGGCCGAGACACTCGAACAACTCGAAGAGCTTCAGAAACAAAAACCCGCCCCCGATGCCAATCAATAACCAGGCCGCCGCGTGTCTGGACTTCGACGAGGTCAGTCGAGCCGTGGGTCAGCCATAAATCCGCCCTGGTTAAAAATCGCTGTTTTTTTATAGGACTATTATCCACGCAGATTCCCCGGCTCTTTAGCGTCTGAAAACCGCTGTTACTTGGTCTCGAAAGCGGAACTTTTAGGCGGCTTGGTTGTCTCATTTAATGTGGATATTCTGTGCCCGCCTCGACTCGCTCGACCCGAGTCGGGCCTGCACCGTGACCCCGCCCAGTGCTGTGCTGGGCGACGAATGACGAAAAAGACGGAGTATGCTATGGCCTTGAAGATGAGATTCACCTGCCGGACGGGCAGGTTCGCCGAACTGGCAGTTTTAATCCGCCTTACGTTTGGCGGATTAATCCTCTGTAGCTGTGCCGCACCAATCCTGGCTCCCGCCGTTGCAGCCGAGGTCGGAGGCCTGAAATCTGAGATTGATGCGGCAGAATCCACGCCCCAGCGATACAGGGTCTTCCTGCTTAAGTTTATCTCGGCACAGGAGGGTATTCAATTCCTGGCCGATGTAAACATCACAACCGTCTCCCGGCTCAACGACGCCAATATGCTGCTGGTTACCGCCCGGCAGGAAACACTTGTTAGGGCGGCAAGCCTGCTGACCTTAGTTGATTCGCGCGAAAAGTTTGCCGTGAAGGTCCTGATGCCTGCCTCCGAGGCAAGCCGGATGCCCGCCGCGGACGCAATAGCAGCCGAAATCGGGAATATATCCATAGGAACCTTCTTTAATCTGCCGGGCGGCACCGGCCATAAGGCGATTATAGATGTCCATGACGGCATGCTCATTGCGATTGCCCCCGCCTCGGTGATGGAAAGAATAGTTGCAATCGCCGAGCGTGCCGCACCTATTTCTGCCAAGCGACCAGCTGAGGGTAATGAGCCCCCGCAGGGCGAAATAGGTGAGGCAGATAAGCTGTTCAACGAGCTTCTCGGCTCTCTTGCCGAGGCGCAAGCCCCCGCCGTTTTGCTTCGCAAAAGCGAAGCAGCGGGGGGTGACGAAAAAGCCCCGTCCTCCGCAGCAGCGGCAAAGCCGTTGCCGCTGCGGAGGGTGGAAGAGCCGAATGCCGCCCCCATTCCTGCCGAGGCCCCCGGAGCGACCGGACCTGATGTGAACGCGCATCCAGCGATGAGGGACGAGGAACGAGAGACGAGCGACGAGAGAGTCCGTCGCTCCTATGAGCCGCAGATGGTCCCCAATGCCGACGAAACGCTTGAACTGGCCCTGCCTGAGAAACTCGATATAATCAGTTTGCTTGACCTGGTCGGCAAATACCTCAATTTCAACTACGTTTATACCCAACAAACCCTTGCCGGAAAAGAGGTTAATCTCAAAGTTCAAGGCCCGATTAAGGTAAAGGAACTATATCCCCTTGTTGAGTCGGTCCTGAAATTCACCGGTCTTGCGATGACGCGCAAAGGCAATCTGGTGACCATCGTTCCTTTGGAGACGGCTCTGGATATAGACCCTGCCCTGATACAGGGCGAGCGGGGCGAGGTTCAGTACGGCGATGTGGTGGTAACTCGGGTTTTCCAGCTTAGCTACATCAATACCGCCAGTGCCAGGACTCTGATTGAGGGAATGAAGGTCGGTGCCGTGACCGAGTTACCGGCGACAGGGACTATAATCGTTACCGGCTACGCTTATAGGATGAGCCGGGTGGAAGAGCTTTTAGAAATAATCGATAAGCCGGGCAGGCCCAAACAGTTCAAGTTCCGGCAGTTAAAATACACTATGGCCAAGACGCTTGCCCCGAAGGTCAAGCAGCTTGTCGAACAAATGGGCGATATTTCGATTGCCATTGCCAAGCCCGAGACCCCGGCGCAGCCGTCGAGAAGGCGACTACCGTCTCGACGACCGCCAAGCCCACCAACGCCTGAACCTTCAAAGCCGACCATTTATCTCGACGCCGACGAAAGGACCAACCGTATCCTGATGATAGGCCAAGAAGAAGAACTTGGCGTCGTTGAGGACCTAATCGATGCCCTCGATGTCGAGCAGCAGGACCTCCGCTCGCTGAGGATGTATGAAATCCAGCACGTTGACGCCAAGGAAGTAAGAGGAAAGCTGGAGGAGCTGGGCATAATCGGTGCTGGCCGGGCAACCACCCCAGGCAGGATTACGACCAGAGCCGTTGCCCCACGCGCGCCGGGCGGTGCGCCATCGCCGACTCCCACCCCCGGCGGTGAAGCGGAACTGCCCACCGAGGAACTGCAGGTGGTGGTCATCGAATCGACCAACTCCCTCCTGGTCAACGCCTCACCCGAACAGCACGCCCTGATTGCCACCATCATCGCCTACGTGGACAGCGAAACACTCCAGCAGGCCATACCATACGTCGTCTATCCACTGGAAAATCAGAAACCTACCGACCTTGCCGAGGTCCTGAACAAGCTGATTCAGGAGACCATTAGGGACGAGAAGGGCAAGATTCAGCAGGTTATCAAGCGGCAGGAGGATGAGATTATCATTGTTTCGGATGAAAACACCTTCTCTCTGATAGTCTTCGCGAGCAAAAAAAACCAAGAATGGATATCGAGCTTGATCAAGTCGCTGGACAAAAGACGCCCCCAGGTGCTGATAGATGTTACGCTGGTGGAAATTAGCGAGGTTGACGCATTCACGTATGATTTACAATTGATATCCAAGTTCCCGGAAATGCTGCCGGGCGGGTCGATGCAGAAACTCGGTGCCGGTGAGGCCGCACTACTCAGTCCCTTCCCCTTTAACCGGGTCCAAGAAGCTACATCTATCCTGGGAGACACAGGAGGCGGTAAGGGTTTTTATGCAGACCGTCATATCCAGGCACTTTTGCAACTGATGGAGAAAAAGGGCTACGGGCGTGTTCTTGCCAAGCCGAAGATACTCGTTAATGACAACGAGAAGGGCCACATTGATACAACAAGTACCATATATGTATCAAGGAGCTCATCTACCGTCTACACTACTGCGACCACCCCTACGGGGGAGGCCCCCATAAGTACGAGCTACACCTTTGACCAATTTCCATCAGGTATCACGCTTGACATAACACCCCATATTAGCGAAGGCACTCTGCTTCGTCTTGAGCTGAAAATGACGCGTTCAAGTCAAGTGGCGCCTCAGGGCGGAATCCAGGCGAATCAGGCACCACCCGACAAAACCGAAAACAATGTTGAGACAGTGGTTACGGTGCCCGACAACAGCACCATAATTCTTGGCGGCATATTAACCCTGGACCAGACCAAGAAGAACTGGAAGGTGCCGCTGTTAGGCGATGTGCCGATTGTGGGCGGACTGTTTAGGAAAATAGACGACAGCAGCACCCAAAAGAAGCTTTACGTATTTGTCAAGGCGAATATCCTCAGACCAGGCGAAGGGGAAACAGCGCTGGCGGACATAAAACTAATATCAGAAAAGAACAGGGCGGCGTTTGAGAAATCGGAAACGGATATCCAGATCTACGAAGAACTGCCGGGTATAAAGCCCAAGCCGATGAAGCCGACGCACGTGATAGATGCTGAGTAATTGACCATCGAGTTTTTTTGCAGCCGGGGTAAAAGTGGTAAAATGGTATTTGTGAAGGTTAGATGAAAGAACTGCTTATACAAACTGCCAAACAGACCGGCATTCTCGATGCCGAGAAACTGGCCAAATTTCTGGAGGAAAACACCACCGGCCAGCGCATCGATGAGGTGCTGCTTGCCTGCCCCTATTTTACCGAGGAGCAGGTACTGCGTCTTTTTGCCGCGGCTCTGGGCAGTGAATTCTTCTCTGAGATACCCGCAAAATTAGTGCCGCCTGAGTTTATCCACTCTGTCCCTGCCACCTATGCCCAGCACCATTCGCTGGTCGGAATAAAGAATGACGCCGGCGACGGCGAATTGACGGTGATTGTCTCCAGGCCCCTCGATGTCGCCGCCTTGGACAATGTTTCCAAGATGACGGGGCTGCCCGTTCGCGTTGCCGTCGCCGCCCGCGCAGTCATCACCGCCGCTATTGACCTCGCCTACGAACAGCGAACAACCGTTATTGAGGAGGTCGCCGAGGAGCTGGACAGCCAGAACCTCGACCAGCTTGTCGATGAAGTGTCCAGCTCGGATGACCTTTTGGACGTCGTCAATCGTCCGCCGGTAATCCGGCTTGTCAACGATATGCTTTTCCGCGCGCTGCAGTTGAGGGCCAGCGATATTCACGTCCATCCCTACGAAGCCAAGATTCAGATTCGTTACCGCGTGGACGGTATTCTTTATGACACGCTGAGCTTGAACCGCAACGTCCTGCCGCTGATTGTCTCGCGTATCAAGGTGATGGCCGGTATGGACATCGCCGAGCGCCGAATGCCGCAGGACGGTCGCTGCAGTGTGCGTCTGGGGCAGCGAGAAATCGACCTTCGCGTCAGCACCGTCCCCACGAGCTTCGGCGAACGCTGCGTGCTGCGTATTTTGGACAAGAGCACTGGCATCCTTACGCTCGACCAGCTCGGTCTTTGGGAAGATGACCTCAAAAGATTCGACACGCTGCTGAACCGCACGCACGGCATTATCTTCGTAACCGGCCCAACCGGCAGCGGCAAAAGCACTACGCTCTACGCCTGCCTCAATCGCATCAACTCCGCGGAAAAGAACGTGATGACCATCGAAGACCCCATCGAGTATCAGCTCGAAGGCATAAGCCAGATGCAGGTCGCTACCAAAAAGGGCGTCACCTTCGTCAACGCGCTGCGGCACGTCTTGCGCCAGGACCCGGATGTTATAATGGTTGGGGAGGTCCGCGATACCGAGACCGCACGAATGGCAATACAGTCCTCGCTGACCGGCCATTTGGTCTTCAGCACCCTGCACACCAACGACTCAGCCGGCGCAATCAGCCGATTGCTCGACCTCGGAGTGGAACCATATTTAGTCAGCTCCTCGCTGATTGCCATAATGGCGCAGCGGCTGGTCCGAAAGGTGTGTCCCGATTGCAAAAAAGAGTACAAACCCGCGCCTCACGAGTTGAGAGAGCTGGGTCTGGGAGACGTGCCGCCGAAGACGGAGCCGAATTTCTATCTTGGGGCGGGTTGCGACAAGTGCTTCCAGACCGGTTATCGCGGCAGAACCGGCATCTACGAGTTGATGCTCATCAGTAATGAGATTCAAGACCTCGTTTATCAAAGGACCACTGCGGGAGCGATAAAGAAGGTAGCACTCGACTCAGGACTGCAAACTCTCAGGATGGACGGCGCTCGAAAGGTCCTCGCAGGAATCACGACCATCCCCGAGGTCCTCAGAGTCGCACAGGCCGACGTTATGTAGGGATTCCGCCTATGCCCAGATACACCTATACAGCAATAGCAGCCGACGGCAAAAAGACCAGGGGCACCATACCCGCCGAAAGCCCCTATGCCGCCCGAAAGCAGCTCCGCGTGCGCAGCATTCATCCGACCTCCATAGCCGAGATTACCGTCGCTGACGAAGGCAAATCCGCACTTGCCTCCTTCTTTGGCAGGACAAGCAAAAAACAGATAATCGACTTTACCAGGCAAATGGCCACGCTGCTCAAGTCGGGCATAAAGCTGACCGAGGCACTGACTGTGCTTACAATGCAGGCGCCCGATTCAAGGTTCAAAAGCGCCCTTACCGACATCCGCGACCGCGTGGTCACCGGCGAATCGCTGACCGACGCGATGAAGGACTACAGCGACTATTTCGACATAATCTATGTCAGTATGGTTCGCGTCGGCGAGGTTTCCGGCTCGCTCGGTGCCATTTTCGAGACCATCGCTGGTTTTATGGGCAAACGCCAGAGGGTGGAGTCAAAGATAATTACGGCTATGGTGTATCCGGCGATTTTGATGTTGGCCGCGGTCGTCGTTGTTCTTATTCTCACCACCTTCGTCATACCCAAAATCGGCGCCCAGCTTGTCGCCGCCAGGCAGCAACTGCCCTGGCTGACCAAGCAGTTGATGAACGTAAGCTACATTATGACGAGCTGGTGGGTGCTGCTGGTTATCGCAGCTATAGTCGGGCTTATCTGGGGGACCAGGCGGTTCTTCAAGACGCGTCGCGGGGCGCTGATGCGGGACAGGTTCCTGCTGTCGCTGCCGCTGTTCGGCCCGCTTATCAAACAGCGGGTCGTCGCACGGTTCGCCTCGACGCTGTCGACGCTTCTGGGCTCCGGGCTGAATATGGCTGAGTCGCTCCGCGTCGTTGCCGAGGTTACGGGAAATACGCTGATGAAGCACGCCGTTGAGCAGGCGCGAGAGAGGATTCTCGCCGGCGCCGACATTGCCACGCCGCTGCGCGACAGCGGCGTTATCGACCCCTCGATAGCCCATATGGTCACCGTCGGCGAAAAAAGCGGCGAACTCGAAACTATGCTCAAAAACATCAGCGACGCCCTCGAAGAGTCCACCGACGTTGTCATAGAACGGCTCAGCGCCGCCGTCGAGCCGGTCATCATCGTTATTATTGCAGTAGTCGTCGGCATCATCGCTCTGGCCATAATGCTGCCGATTTTGAAAATTTCCCAAATGGCTATGTAATCCCGGCGTGCCGGGACTGGAGTTGATTATGAAAAAAATCCGAAATCCAAAGCGACGGGCATTCACCATCATCGAGGTGATGGCCGTCATCGTAATCATCGGCATCCTGGCCGGCATCGTCGCCGTTAACGTCGTGGGCAGAATTGACAAAGCCCGCGTTACCGCCACCAAGGCCAGCTTGAAGATGCTCCACAACGCCGTCATTCAATTCAAGCTCGATACAGGCCGATACCCCAGCGAAGATGCGGGGCTGCTCGAACTTATCGAACAGCCAACCGATGTGACCGGCTGGAACCCGGGCGGATACCTCGAAACGACGAATATACCCAAGGATACCTGGGGGAATGATTTTATTTACCAGTCGTATCCTGAAAGCGGCAAACCATTCGTCATCATCAGCTACGGCGCCGACGGCGAAGAAGGCGGCGAGGACTATGACGCCGACCTTTACAGCACAGACGCAGAATAAACGGACCTTTGACTGTTATGAACGTCTCTCGATACTCGATACCGGATACTCGTGACCCGTGGCCCGTGACTCGTGACCCCATTTGGGGCGACGAGCTGCGAGCGACCCGCTTCGCCCGCGAAGCGAGGCGAGCGAGGCACGGCTTTACGCTGGCAGAGTCAATGGTCGTAATCGTTATTATCTCGCTGCTTGTGGTGCTCGCCGTCACGAACCTCAAAGGCGTCATTATCAGAAACTCCTTCAAATCCA
>CAYUIL010000032.1:0-14407 GCA_964444715.1 uncultured Pirellulales bacterium
CGGGGCTCTCAATCTCGAACCAGATGTATTTATCATCGGAGGCGTACTTCGGCCCCTTGGTCTTGAGCGTATCCACATAAACCTTCATCTGCGCCATATCCACATCCGGGTGCCCGTCGGTCGGCAGTATCCTGAATTCGAGTATCCCCGCTCCCTTGAGCATTCGCTGGATATCGCCGGGGTCGTCCAACCGACCTCTGAACGGGTAATATGCATCATACGCCGCAACAAGCTCGTCTATCTTGGCAGCCCGCTCAGGAAACTCCGCCTTCAGCGCCTCAATCGTCCGCTGGCGTTTTGCCGAGCCTGGCTGCACCAGCTCAAGCGCAGCGGTCAACTGGTCTTCCGACAGATTCAGTTTGTGCAAGGACTGCATTGCACGGTTATACTGCACATTGATGCCGTTTTCCGGCTCGGTCAGCTTGTCGACGACCTGTGCCCATTTGCCGTACAAATCCGTGTATCGTGTCAAGAGGTCCAGATTTGCATCAGAACCCAGAAACTCGAGCAACGCTTCTTTGAGCTTATCCTTATCCAGCTTGGCCCAGTCCGCGACGCGGGTTTGAATATCATCGAGGTCGAGTCCCGCCAGCTTAATGAGACCCTCCGGTATCGTCAGCTTACCGGCCAACTCGTCCCTTTGCTGCTGCAACGCCTTTCGCTCATCGTAAACCTTCGCGAACTCATCGAGGGTTTGCATCCTCTCGTTTGAGTCGTGCGCAAAGGTCGTAAAATCCTTTGCGCGTTGCTCGGCCGGCTTTGCGACCGACCGCATTATCGTCGCAGTCGTAACGTTCCGGGTCAAAAGCTCACTCAGCGCCCGTTCGTATACCGCTCTTTTTTCTCTGGCCTCAGCGCTGGCCAGCGGCATCTGTATCTCGAAGCGGGTGCTGCCCTGAGGCCGCCAGACGAGGTTCTGGATGTTGGCGGGGTCTATGCGTCGTCGCAGAACCGTAATCATCCGCTCGGCGAGACCTCTCTTGTCATCGGCGCTAAGGCCCTTGGCGTCAATTTCGTAAATCAGGCTTGTCCCGCCGCCCAGGTCTATGCCCGGTTTCAGCGTCCCGCCCGGCGGATACAGCGTCCAAGCCGCCAGAGCCACTAATACAACTATCAACGTTATCTTCCACGACAGATTCTTACCCATAGCAAACCCTTATCAATTCGCCGCTCGTGACTCGCCGCTCGTGACTCGACTTACGAGTCCCGGGGCACGGATCCCGAGATACGAGTTACTGTCCTTCGCTTACAAGGTTCTTGCCAATGGCGGATGCCACCACCCTGATTTTGGTATTGTTCGACTCGTCCACCTTCAGAATAATCTCATCGCCCTTTATATCCACCACCGTCCCCAGTACTCCGCCGATTGTTCTGACCTTGTCGTTCTTCTTCAGCGACTGCACCATTTGCTGATGCTGCTTTTGTTTCCTTCTCGGCTCCCGAAACAGTATGAGATACATCACCAGGAAAATCACGCCGATGAAAATCAAGTTGTAATATCCCGCCGGCCCCTTCGCCGGCGTTGCCTGTCCCGACGCGTTGGCGTCAGCAACCGTTATGGCCTGTTCCCCCTGCCCCACCGGCTCCGACGACACCTCTGACTGCACACCTGTCTGTGCTGCCTGCGCTACTATCCATACGTTTTCCATTTTTGTCTTCCTTATTAATGATTTTCCACTATTGTGGCACGGCCATCTTGGCCGTGTTTTCACGGGCTGGAAGCCCGCGGCACGATACTAACCCAAGCGCACCGAATAATCAACAGCGAAGTTTTAGTGTTCAGTGAGCAGTGGATAGTTGCAGAAGACAGGAGATAGGAGGCAGGAGAGAACGGAACACAGAGGAAACGGCTTCGAACATCGAACACAGAACATCAAATTCGGCCGATGGCAGGCATACACGAATCTTGACAACTTATTTCCGATAAACTAAATTGCTGACAAATAATGGTGTAACCATTATGTCTGACACACGCAGAAAAAAGGAGAAACACTATGGATATCAATACCGTCCGAGCTTTCTTCATGTGGTGCACGATTTTGAACGCGGCATTGCTGGTTCTTTCGTTCATTATCTGTGCCTGCGCCGGTAACTGGGTCTATCAATGGCACAGCAGGTGGTTTCCCATCTCCAAAGAAGCGTTCAACGTAGCAATCTACTCCCTGCTCGGGTTGTTCAAGATGTTTGTTGTAGGGCTCAATCTCGTCCCCTATATTGTCCTCGTGATAATAGGGTGAGATATTCACGCTATTTGTCAACCAGCACGCTACACATCCTGGTAAAAACGTGAATCGGGGCGTTGTGTATTGAAACGGACAAGATTTGTTCGCCTACGGCGGGCAAACTTCGGCGGAACTAATTATTTTTGCCTTGCCCATTCGGCAAAATCGCCCTGCTCGATGCGCTGCCTGATTTCTGTCATCAGGCGCTGATAAAAGCGGATGTTGTGAATTGTGGTAAGAATGGGCCCGAGCATTTCGGCGACGTTGAAGAAGTGTCGAATTGCGGCCCTGGAAAAATGTTTACAGGCGTAACAATCACAAGCCGGCTCAATCGGCCCCGCGTCGCTTATATGCTCATTATTGCGCATACGTATTGGGCCTGCCATCGTGAAGGCATAAGCATTTCGAGCGTTGCGGGTAGGCAGGACGCAATCGAACATATCGACGCCCGCCAGGCAAGCCGCGATGATGTCCGCAGGCATTCCAACACCCATTAAATAACGTGGCTTATCCTCCGGTAAAAGCGCAGCCGTATGCCGGGCCGTCCTTATCATATTTTTATGGCCCTCGCCGATAGCCAACCCGCCGATTGCGTAGCCGTCAAAATCCATTTCCACCAGTTCCGTTGCGCATTTTTCTCTAAGCGTTAAATCTATTCCGCCCTGCACTATCGCAAAGAGCATTTGGTTTGAGTTGCTGTGCGCAACTTTACATCGTTTTGCCCAGCGAATAGTTCTGTTCACTGCCTCCTCAAGTTGCGAGTTTTCGCAGCCGAATGCCGGGCACTGGTCCAGACACATAGCGATATCGCAGCTGAGGCGGTTTTGCATCTTAGTCGCACCCTGGGCATCCAGATAAACCTTTGCCCCATCGACGTGGCTGGCAAATTCGATACCGTTGTCGTCGATTTTTGCAAGTTGGCTTAGCGAGAAGACCTGGTAGCCGCCGCTGTCGGTCAGTATGGGGCCATCCCAGCCCATAAACCTGTGCAGCCCGCCGACGCGTTCTATCACGTCAACTCCGGGCCTGAGCATCAGGTGATAGGTGTTTGCGAGAATGATTTCCGCACCCAGTTGGCGCAACTGCGTGGGTGTGATGCCCTTCACCGCCCCCGCAGTTCCCACCGGCATAAACGCAGGCGTCTGCACATCCCCGTGCGCCGTCCTCAAAACGCCCCGCCTTGCTGCGCTGGCCCGGTCTGTGCATTTTACCTCGAAGCCGCCCATCAGTTCCCCCAAAGCTTTCGGGCTTCTCAGTCCAAAGTCCGCAGCGATAAGCCAAGATTTGCGAGGGACCTTTTTACCTCGTTCAAGCTCGTTACGCCGAAGTTCTTGCAGCCCAGCAGCTCGGCCTCAGTGGTCCTCGTCAAATCCCCAATTGTGCGGATATTTGTCTTTTGCATCGCCTTTTTCACCCGCACCGACCACTGCAAATCCCCAATCGGTTTGCTTAACAATCCCTGTTCCTGGGCCGCCTCCTCAGCGATGATGGTCTCTATCGGCTCGGCAGGCGCGAACTGCTTGTCCTCGAAGACCATCCCAAGCTGCAAACCCTTCGCGTCCAAAATCGTCCTTATCTCCCGCAGCGACGTCTCTCCGAAATTTTTAAACGCAAGCAACTCCACCTCCGTCGTCCTCAAAAGGTCCCCAAGCGTATTCAGATTCATTTTCTTCAGACAATTCCTGCTTCGCACCGAAAGCTCAAAATCCGATAACGGCGTCTCAAGAATCTGAATCTTGCGGGTCTTCTTTTTCTCCGAGTCCTCATCGTAAACCATCGTCTTGGAGTTCTCGATATCGTTGCGAAACAGAATCGCCCGCTTATGATTCGGATGACAAGCCAGGACCTTCTCCACGCACCGGGAGGCCTTGTTGTAATCGTCCCTGTCCTCATAAATCACAGCGAGGTTCAATAACGCGCTGACACTGACCGAGGAGCCGGCCGCAATCTGCTTGTAATAGTCAATCGCCGTCTCCTCGTCGCCCGAAAGGTCACACCGATAGGCCAGATGGAACATCGCCGGCTGATGCTCCGGTGCAAGCTCCAGCGCCGCTTTGTAGTTTTCCATCGCCTCCTCATAAAGCCCCTGTGCCTCGAGCAATCGGCCAAGCTGATAATGGAATTCTGCGCTGACATTCTTGAAATTCGCACAGCCCTTCAATTCTTTTTCAGCCGAGTCGAGCTTGCCCGCCCTGCGATACGTGGCTGCCTTCTCCGTCGCCACCGCCAGCGCATCAGCCCCGTGTTTTTTGCTCGCATCCAGGTTTTCTATCACCTCATCGAACCTGCCCAGCCGGCGAAACGCAAACGCAAGGTACGTGAACTTTTCTTTGCAGTCGGTGCCCTTCTGCAATTTTTCCACCGCTTCAGCATCTCTACCCAAGATAAAAAGTCCTATGCCGGTGGCAAGGCATCCTTTGGCACCGGTCTTGCTCATATTCTGCTCGACCTGCTGAGTAAAGGCCAGCAGCCTGGCCTCGCTCGAATGCACGCGCTGCGACAGTTTTCTTATCTGCTCTATGTTCGGCAGCTCCTCGCCGAATAAATCTATCCCGCCCTGCACCTGTGCCATTGTTTCCATTGGGTTTTCTCCTGAAAAAACTGCTACCGCTCGGACTATAAAATTCGGCCTCTGTAAGAGTGCAGTATTATAATCCGTGTTGCCGATTTTGCAATACCTTTTTAAGTTTTGCAATAACAGGCACTTACGTGAGCGGCGATTGTGCCAGTTCGTATGTTTCGCAGAAAAAAGGCCGGGCGACAACCCGGCCTTATATTCGACTGCCTCGGTGATTATTATTGAGCTTCAATCACCGCACTACCTGAACTATTATAAAGCTCAACAACGTCATCTTCTGACAGGGCGTAACTGTAAATTCGCACGTCGTCGATAAGCCCGTTCCATTCGCGTCCCGGAAGCTGTGCGTTTTCACCAATCATCACGGGGAAATTATTTGTGGCTATCTTGCCCGTAGCAGGCGCCGAGACATCTAAAGCTCCATCCACATACAAGCGCAGCTCGGCACCGTCGTAAACTCCCACCACCTGATGCCACCGGCCGTCGTTCACGTCTTTTTTGCCATTGACCCAGGGCGACTGGGCACTTACACCAGTGCAGGCGAAGTGAAGGACGTTAGCCGGCCCGCGCGACAGCCGCCAGGCCGAATCGCCTTTGGTAACAATCGCCTGCCAATCCTTGTCGAACTTCTCGACTTGTATCCACGCCGCAACCGTCACCTGCCGGGCAATGTCGAACTCTGGTTTTCCGGCAATTTCCACGTAGTCGCCATCGCCATCCAGCCGAAGTGCACCACCCATTGCACCGTCTGATGGCTGCCACGCAGGATTGCCTTTCAGCGTCCCATTATTGCCGAGCTGCGAACCGTCATAAGCGATTGTTCCCTCGCTTTCGTCTAATTTCCACCAGCCGACCAGCGAGCCCGTGTTGAAGCTCCATACATCGCCGGTCGTAACCGCACCATTGACGTCAATTTCGTCCACACGCCAATAATAAGTCGTGTCCCTTTGTAACTCCGGCACAATCAGATTGCTATCACCTGAAACCTCGGCCAGCAGCTCCAATTCATCCGGTGCAGCCCCCATATATATCTTGTGCTCGGTGATATACATTCCGGGCATCCAGCATAACTGCGAATCGAGAATGTTTCCGCTAACGGTTCCGTCGGCCGGGGTCGGTTTAATCGCCTTTGGGGTTCTGTTCAGCGGCATTGCCTCAAGTTCGGCAAGCTCCTCAGTACTGACAGTGTCCACCGTCAAGTCGCCGAAGATGACGCGGTACTGTTCATCTGAGACCTTCCACCGCATCAGGGCAGAATCGCCAAACTCAGCGGTAACCTTATCGCCATAGTAAGCAGGTTCATTACCTTCCTGAGCCAGCTTGGTAAAGAAAATAAACGGACCCTGCAGGCGAATTGCCTTATTGACCATCTCCTGCTGCACTTCATTGCTCGGCTGAACACCGGGGGCAAGATTCATATCCTTTATGAGCGCCTCACGGGCCTCCTGCATAGTCGTCATTACATTCATACTACTGGGGTACCTGCCATTTGTTATTTCAGAGAAGAACTTAAATCCTTCGATAGCACTTGTCTCGTCCTGCCCCGGCATTTTCATTTCAGCCAACATTGTGTAATCGGCCGGGATATCCGGTTTGAACAAGCTCGGCTCAAGTGCCGCACCCCATTCGAAGCCATCCATAACCATAAACATTTTCATTTTTTCTGCGCCGGTTCCCATCTCGGCATCGATTTCTATTCTCACGGGATATTCAGTGGCGACATCGACCCACATCCGGCCGATGAAATTGCTGTAAATGCCGCGAACCGACGGTGGATCAACGACCTCAATACCCTGGACCTCAATACCGTCGATTGCGTCTTTGCCGAGTTCCTTGAACTGGCCGGTCATAAAGTTAGTCACGGCAAATCTGGGGTCCTGCATCTGGGATTTCATTTTTGCCAGGTAGTCCTCAGTGAGCACCATACGCATATACTTTTTCTCGGAGGGCATCACTAAAATCATCGCCTTATCACCCGTCATCATCTACATCCGCTGCACCGTATTGCCATCAAGGGTGGTTTCCATTTTGTATCCGTAGTCCGACGAGATATACATTTTGGACTCTACTTCCTGACCTTTTTGCCCTATATTTCCGCCTGACTGCCGAATGTGCACCCTGCAGACGCACGTTTTTATCTGCGCCACTCTATCTGCGATTTGTGCCCAGGCGCAGCAGGTTACTGAAGGTGTTTTGCCCGTTATGAGGTAGATGCCGGCCAGGACGGTGATGATAATCACCGCGGCGGCGGCTAATTTTGTAATCGGACTTTTCATAATTAATCTCCCGATATTCGGCTTGTAAATTCGTTTTCTTTGGGCCAGCGCGTCGTCGATTGCGCTATTGACCCTCGCATCAAGTTCAGTGCTGGGTTCAATTTTCAAATCCGCGATTAACTTTTGAATCTTGTCCGCCGAGGCGGAATGGTTATTCGGTTTCATTTGTGCACCTCGCCGTCCAGTTTGGACCGCAATTTTTCCAGGCCGTACCGGTATCGGCCCAACACCGTATTAATCGAGACATTCTGCGACTCGGCAATCTCGGCAAATTTCAATCCGCCGTGCGTATGAAGCAGCACGACCTCCCTTTGCTCATAAGGCAATTCATAAATTGCGCAACTCAAAAGCCGGTGTTCTTCGCCGAAAATCGCCTCACAATCAGGGCTGTTTGTTCTCGACGCAATCGCCGGCGCATCATCCAGCGGCCCCTGCTGATGCCTCACATTTGCCCGAATTACATTGCGGGCGGCATTCGCCACGCAGGTCGCCAAGAAACCTTTCAAACTGCCCGTGAGCCGGAATCGCTTAAGCTGCAGGAACGATACAAATACATCGTGCACAACATCTTCCGCTGCTGATACATCTTTTAAGAGAGCTACTGCCAGAGCGACAAGCTCAGTTTTGTACTTTTCGTATATTCGCCGGACTGCGACGCAATCGCCGCGGTTAAACCGCCAGACAAGTACCTTATCTTCGATAAACACTTTTCGGTTCCCAAAGGTTCGACAATCGACCGTCAATTATACAACACCGAAGGGGAAGGTTTTAGTATGCTTTTTTGAGATGTTGCCGCGCACAAAAAAGGCCGGGTAGTTTTGTCCGGCCTATTATCGTATTGACCTTGGATTACCAGTTCCACCCGGTGATTACCCAGCGACCGGGATGTATTTCATTACCTTCGGGCCGGACATACATACTGGGTTTCCAAATGGTCTTTTTCCCGCCGGAGCCGATGGTTTCCAACTCACAGGGAACCTTATATCCATGTTCGTCCCAATCCGGCTGTGGTATCGGAGGGCCGATTGAAACGATTGCGGTAACATTAAACCGGCCAAATTCTTCTTTGGCATATTCCTCAAGCATGCCGCATTGTATCAAGCCGGCTTTTTTATAGTCCTTGTCAACGAGGGCTTGGAAAAACTGTCGAACCGTTTCTGCCGCTGTCTGCTCATCGGTCATATCCCCTTGATGCACACCGATAAGCTGATTAAGCTTGTCGTAAACAATTATATCTTTGGGAATTTCGTCTCTAAGGGAAAACATCTTTTTATCTATCGGGACGTTATAGTCGGAAAAACGCGTTGTTAATATCAAAACTTCGCGATTGCCTTTGATACGATACGATTCGACGTGAGTAATTAAATCCGTCTTCTGGTTTACGTAGTAAATTTCCTTTTTTGGCTCAGATTTATAAGTTGCAACTATTACACCAGGTTTTTGTATATCTATATCAACCTCGCCCGCCTTTTGTTTTTCAAGAAGTTCTTTCATAACTAACTTGGGCTGGCACTGTTCCAGAATTCTTTGCATCCATCCCTCAATCCGCTTTGTTTGATAAGTAAAGAAACGATGTTTACTCTTGGCCCAGTGTTCCGTTTTTTCTGGCGTCCATACGATAAGTTTTACGCCGTCCTCGGTTACGGGCAGGTAGTATCTTGCTTTTTCAACGCGGCCAAGCTCATCAGATTTAATCCAGAATTCATCGGATTTCCATCTATCGGCCCAGATTTTTTTTACGTGCAAAAAGCGAATATTGTCGGAAGCGGCGATTACCTGCTCAATTCCAAAGGCCGTTGGCGTTGATTTATTGAAAACCGTTATGGACGTGGCCACCGCGATGATAATTACCGCTGCGACGGCTAATTTTGTAATGGGGCTTTTCATAATAATTTTCCCTAACTCAAGCAGGTCAAACGGCCGTGGTCGCTGTGTGGCCTGCGACTTTAACATTTGCACTGCTTCCGGGTGCTCTTGCCGCCATTTTTCAAAGTCCGGTTTTCGTCTATCGGAGCCGATTGCCTTTGCAAGGGCATCATCCAGCCAATTATCGTTTTCAGACGCCTTCATAATCCGCCTCTGTTATGCCAACGCGTTTCAATTGCTTTGCGATTTTTCTTTTTGCTCTGATTAGCCGGCCGTGCACCGCCTGTGTCGAAATGCCCAGCACCGCTGCAATCTGCTGATACGAGAGGTTATCGTAATACCGCAGCACTATCGGCTCTCTGTCGCGATGTCGCAGTTGCCAGACAATCCGCCTGACTTCGTCACTGAATAAGTTTTGCTCGGGTTGCGCTCTTGAGGAAGGCAGGCGGTGCACGCTTTTGTGAAATTCCTGCCTGTTCATCTGCTTAGCGACGTTTCGACAGATACCCGCCACCCAGGCCGTAAACTTATCTTTACTTCTTAACGTTGGCAGGTCCCGACAGGCGATAGCGAATGTTTCCTGAGCAGCGTCCTCCGCGACGTGGATGTCGCCTGTTGCCGAATACGCCAGGGCCACTATACTGCCGTAGTATCGCCGATAGAGGATTTCGAAGCTGTCGAGGCGGCCCTGGCTGGCCTGCTCGACCAATGCTTCGTCTGCAGATTGCTTTGATGGGTCGCTCATCTTGCACCTGCCAATAATCCGGTCCTCTGTTGATATCAACTTCCATAATTATAGTGTAGTTTTAGCCCCAAAATGCGCGCAAAAAATCAAAAAAAAGGCCGGGCAATCCACGCCCGGCCTTTTTTACCTTCTATCTTTTGGCTTTTTACTTGTTTTAGTCCTTTAGTTCTCGAATCCAGATGTTTCGGAAGCGGACGGGATTGCTGTGGTCCTGCAGGGAAATCGCTCCTTTATCGCCGTGGGGGACATAGTCGGTTACGGCGTGCGGCCCCATCCAGTTGGTCCCACCCTGCAGCTTAACGTTGTCCTGAACGAGAACGCCGTTATGAATAACGGTGAATTTGGCCTTTCTGACGACGTTTCCGTCCTTGAAGATTGGGCGATGGAAGATAATGTCATAGGTTTGCCATTCGCCGGGTTTTCGAGATACGTTGACAAGCGGCACGGCTCGTCCATAAAGCGCCGCGCACTGTCCGTCGACGTATGTGCGGTTGTTGTATGAGTCGAGCACCTGCACCTCATAGGTTTCCATCAAAAACACGCCGCTGTTTCCCCGTCCCTGGCCTCTGCCGGAAACTCTCTGGGGCGTGGCGAACTCGATGTGCAACTGGCAGGAGCCGAACTTCTGTTTTGTGCGAATAGAGCCGCTGTCCTTGACGGTCTCGAAGTAGCCCTCGCCCATTTTCCAGGGCGCCGGTTCTCCCGGCTTCTTGGCTGATTCCCACTTGGAGAGGTCCTTGCCATCGAAGAGCACAATCGCATCCGATGGTGCAGTGCCGACTTTGTCGCCGCAGCTCGCTTCACCAGACGTAACTACCGGCGGCATCGGCCGCTTCATATCGTGCACCATCCATTTGCCCGTCTCTGTCTCTACCCACTGTATAATCTCCGGCTTTTTCGCCTCCGGAGTTGCATTCGGCTCTTTTACGTTCGGTTCGACGGAGCTCACCGCGGGCGGCTCGGCACAGCCGGCAAACGGCGATAATGATACAACTATCACAAGACCTAAAAGCACGTTCCTGAACATTTTTTGTTATCCTTTCAAAAGCAATCAATAAACTCGTGTGGTTTCAAAGCCCCCTGTTTTATACCTCAAACCAGTCCCCCTTGCCAAGCGCAACTCGCAAATAACTTTGATGACAAGCAATGCCAAGTAGTGGCAAGTTCAATTATTAAGCTAAAAACCTAAGTTGCCCTTACTTGACCCTTGTTGACCCTACTTTTTATGAGCAGCACAAGTTGGCAAAGTTAGAAAATCCTTGACCCTGTGCCCGGCAAATGTTGCCTGCTTGCTTCAGCGTAGTCCTTCAACGAAGCCGGGCTGCACGCCGTAATTTTGTCTTGCGTCCTGTCTGTCGTCAGGATAGTCCTAAGCTCTTTGCGACTCCGTTGCCATAGTCCTTATCCGCTATGCGGAAATGCTCAACCATTTTCTTCTGGATTTCTTTCGGCGCGTTCTTGAGCGAGCGGACGATGTTTTGAATGAGCCGTTTTTGTTCGTCGGGCGGCATCAGGCGATACAGGTTGCCCGGCTGGACATAGTCATCATCAACGCCTCGTTTTTGCTCATACCAGTCGGCGTTGCCGGAGATTTTCAGAGGCGGCTCTTTAAAGGCGGGGTCTGCTTTTGGGCCGCCGAAGCTGTTCGGCTCATAGTTCGGTGACGGCCCGCCGTTGTCGTCGAACCTCATTTTGCCGTCGCGCTGGTAGTTATTCACTTTAGCGGCATGTGGGCAATTTATCGGCAGACGCTCGAAGTTTACGCCCAGACGATACCGTTGAGCATCCGCATAGGAGACAATACGCGCCTGGAGCATCTTGCAGGGCGAGAAAGAAATGCCGGGGACAACGTTTCCCGGAGAAAAAGCCGCCTGCTCAACTTCAGCAAAGTAGTTCTGAGGATTTCTGTTCAGCTCAAGCACGCCGACCTCGATAAGGGGGTAATCCTTATGCGGCCAAACCTTGGTCAGGTCGAATGGATTCCATCGGTAGTTCTCCGCTTCTTCCTCAGGCATTATCTGAACGGAGAAAGTCCACCTCGGATATTCCTTTCTTTCTATCGCCTCAAACAACTGATGAGTATGATAGTCGGCGTCCTGACCGGCAATTTTGTCCGCTTCTTCCTGCACAAAGCACTGAATGCCCTGCTGGGTTTTGAAATGGAACTTTACCCAGAAGCGTTCATTTTGGGCGTTGATGAAACTATAGGTGTGACTTCCGTATCCATTCATAAATGGAATTCCCTTTGGAATCCCCCGGTCGGAAAACAATATGGTCACCTGATGCAATGATTCAGGAACCTGTGACCAGAAATCCCATTGCGGGGTGTCCGCTTTAACATTCGTCTGAGGGTCTCGTTTCTGAGTGTGAATGAAGTCGGGAAATTTCATCGCATCCCGTATAAAGAAAGTCGGCGTGTTGTTGCCGACCAGGTCCCAGTTGCCTTCTTCGGTGTAGAACTTCAGAGCAAAGCCCCTGACATCACGAACCGTGTCCGCCGAACCTTTCTCGCCTGCAACAGTGGAAAACCGGCCAAACATCTCTGTCTTCTTGCCTACCTCGGAGAACAGCTTTGCCTTGGTGTACTTCGTGATGTCCTTTGTCACAGTTAAAGTGCCGTGTGCGCCGGCCGCTTTTGCGTGCACAACACGTTCAGGAATACGCTCCCGGTTAAAGTGCGCCAGCTTCTCAAGCAGATAGTGGTCCTGCAATAGTGTCGGCCCTCGTGTTCCCGCGGTCAAAGACGTTTGATTGTCAGATACCGGAATGCCGGCTGCGGTGGTTAGTTTTTTCGATTCTGAACTCATTGATTCACTCCTTTCCGATTTAGCTGATTATCTCAAGAGTTGATTCTCCTGCGTTGATAATCATAAATATGTTCTTTCCCGCTTTACATAACATCACCCGCTCGTTGTTCCTGAGCACAACGATGATAATACCTTTTGTAAAGTCGCTTCCCAGTCTTGAGACGGCAGTATATCGCCAAACTATTAAGAAAAGCAAGTGTTTTTTAATAGTTCACGATCCGAACATCGAAATACAAACTACTCGCAACAAACTCACATAGCGTAGCTGTGGAGGCCGGGGAAGAAGCGGGAGAGGTTGACCCATAACAGGGTTATTATTATGACGGCTAAGGCGGTGATAGCCCAGGCGCTGTTTGCACGCGGATATTTGCGGCCGGACATATAACGGAAGTGGAAGTAGCCGAGGTAAATGAGCCAGGAGGCGAGCGACCACAATTCCTTCGGGTCCCAGCCCCACCAGTCGCCCCAGGCGCGCTGGCCCCAGACGCTGCCTAAAATTAGTCCCAGGGTCAACAGCGGGAAGCCGGCGCAAACCATTCGATACGTCGCCTGTTCCGGCGAGAGCAAGCCGCCGAGCGACCGCCTGCCAGCCAGTTGGATGGTCGCCTGAACCGCCGCTTTGGCCATAAGGACATACGAAAGCATATAGACAAAGACGTGCGGGCCGAAGAGCCAGCTTTGAAGCGCAGGGGGAAGCTGCTGCGGCTCGGCGCCGAATACGAAACCGGCGAGCACAAGCACAATCGCTCCAATCAGCATATCGGCTGCGATACCGCCGACGCGCAGAACGCGATTGCAAAAGACCGAAATCGGATACACCAAAGCCCCCAAGCACAGGAATACCTCAAACAAGTTCTGCATTGGTATATGCCCGACGTGGAACCAGCGATACACTACGCCTGCGCAGCCGAACAGAAAACCAATCAAGAAGAGGATATGCCTAGCTTTCTGCCGGCGAGATAATGTGACGGCAAACGCCAGAAGGAACGCGGCAATCGTCGCATAAATCAAAAGCCCCTGAATCGTGTATTTGACCGTCATTGGTTAGTCCTCAATAATTCTGTCGCCGAATATGTGCCGCAGCCACAGATGCCAGAACACGCCGGCACAAAGCAAAACGTAGCCCAGGTAAACCGCCCCCAGCCCGCTGTCGCTTGTTACCCTAAGCACCGTGTATCGCCCCGATTCGTCGTCATAGCCCTGCTGATAAAAAATGTAGCCGGCGAAATGTAAAGGCCTGTTTACTTCGATACTTTTCCGCGCAAGCACCTTGTCGTTTTTGATGACCTCTAGGTCGCTTATGTAATCCTTAATTGACCTTCGATAGGAAGACACCAGATTATCCTCCGGGCCGATGTGGCCCGCAAATTGCTCAAAGACATATTTGGTCATCTCGCTGCCATCCGGCTTTTTGAGTCGCAGCTCAAGGGCTGGATTGGGGCCACCGTTGGGGTCGTCAATTGCTATTTTCTTGTCCCCATCAAAAATCAGTTTGAATTTTTCAAATTGTCTCACTATTTCCACGCTGCCCAAATCCGCACCGAGCAAATACTCCCGGCCCGGTTCAGCGGGCATTTTGAACCCGATGCCCTCTCGTGTCTGAATCAGAAGTTGGCCCGGCTGGTAATACTCAAGCCGGAAATCGACGAGCCGCACCGCAAAGGGGAGCTCCATTGCGCTGCCATCGTCCATCTCCACCATTTTTTCGGTCTCGCCCTCGTAGATTGCCATTTGTCCCGCGTGGATTGTGTCCGTGCCGAATAATGCGTCCTGGATTTTAAGTCCCGCCTGCGACCCCCATATACCGCCGGCAAGAACCAGCACACAGCCGAGATGAATCAGGAATAATCCCCGAATATGAAGCAGTTGGTGGAAAAGCGCAATCGCCGTGACAAGCAGCGCCGCAAATGCCA
>CAYUIL010000033.1:0-14258 GCA_964444715.1 uncultured Pirellulales bacterium
GCACAATGGGAAAAAAATTTGGCTCGGCTCCTTCGCCTCCGAAATCGACGCCGCAAAGGCATACGATGAAGCGGCCAAAAAGTATCACGGCCAATTCGCAAAGTTGAATTTTCCAGAGGTATTTAGCCCTGCCACTCTCGGCTTCGCTTCTGGCGAAACCGGATGGCAGGGTTTATTAAATTGCCGCCGGGGTTTGTCCTCCGTAGGCGCGATTTTGCTTGCTTTAGTGCTTACTGTGCTTGTATTTTTAGGTTGCAAGGCGACTAATAAGACAACGGTTTCGAGAAGTGTTGATATGCCGGCAGATAAAAAGATAACATTGAAAAACGCACAGGCCAAACGCGTCTGGGAGATTTTTCGCCAGGTTAGCGCAATCCCGCGATGCTCAAAAAATGAGCAGCGCATTATCGAATGGCTCAAAAGTTTTGCAAAGAGCCAAAATCTCGCCTGTCGCGGCGATGCCGTCGGCAATATCGTAATTGAGCTGCCTTCTTCAAAGGGCTATGAGAAATCACCCGCGGTCATCCTTCAAAGCCACGTCGATATGGTCTGCGAGAAAACGCCCGACTCGAAACACGATTTCTCCAAAGACCCCATCGAGATAATCGAACGCGATGGCTGGGTCTGCGCCGACGGCACCACTCTGGGCGCAGACGATGGGCTGGGCGTGTCGTTAGCTCTCGCCTTAACGGGGGAGAAGCTGCCTCGACCCCGGCTGGAACTGTTGTTTACAGTCGATGAGGAAACGGGCCTGACCGGCGCCAACGCATTGCAGCAGGGCTTCATCACCGGCAAATACCTCATCAACCTTGACGGCGAAGATGAATCCTTCATCATCGGCTGTGCCGGCGGCGAACAAATCGAGATTACCCTTGCCCTCGATTGGTGCGATGCACCAGCCGGTTTTGATTGTTTGTCCCTTAATGTCTCCGGCCTTCGCGGCGGCCATTCCGGCGTCGATATCGACAAGCAGCGCGCAAACGCCATCAAGCTTTTAGCGAGAATACTCAAAGGATTGCAGGAACAGTTTGATTTCAGTATTTGTTCTGTAGATGGCGGAAAAGCCGCTAATGCCATACCCCGTGACGCCCAGGCCATTCTTTCTTTTGGTACTTCCGCTCTGCCGGCAATCAAAAAGCAGCTTGCTGAGCTGGAATTGTCGTTCAAGAAAGAGTTTTCAGCGACCGAACCCAATCTTAAAGTCGAACTGGAAAAGGTCGCTCTCCGGCCAGCGGTATCAATCAGCAATCAGCAATCAAAAATCACAAATCTCTTGTCCGCTTTACCCACCGGCGTATATCGAATGTCGGACAAGTTTAAGGGGACTGTCGAGACGTCTAACAATCTCGCCAGAGTCGAGACCATACGCGACGAAAATCTTTTGCGAATTACTACTATGCAGCGGGGTTTTGAGCAATCTTCGATGGCCGACCTTACCGGCAAAATCGTCAGCATAGCAAACCTTGCCGGCGCTATAACAAAAATATACAGCCGGTATCCCGGCTGGGAGCCCGACACCAATTCGCATCTCCTCAAACAATGCGTAGAGGTTTACGCAGGGCTTCGCGGCAAAACCCCACCCACTAAAGTCGTTCACGCCGGCTTAGAACCGGCGGTCATCAAACAGAAATTCCCAAACATAGAGGCGATTTCCGTCGGTCCAACCATCCAAAATCCCCATTCTCCGCAGGAACGCCTTAATATCGCCTCCGTTGACAATGTATGGGGATTTTTGCTCGCGTTGTTGCCCTCGCTTAAATGAGTCGGCGGCCTGGTTCGCAGGTCATCAAATCTGACTGATGTCTATTTTGCCGAGCGCAGCCAGTGCCAATTTGACGTTGCCGAAGGGTGCTGAGACGGCGAAGCCGGCGACGCAGTCGTTAATTTGGGCAATTAGCTCTCTTGCGATTTCAACGCCAATAGCGCGACCCTGCTGTTGGGTCTTTGCTGCGCTCATTCGTTCCAGAAGACGGTGCGGCACGACGACGCCGGGCACCTCGTTGGCCATAAACTCGGCGTTTTTCAAACTGGTGAAGGGCCATATCCCCGCGATGACCGGTATCTGGAACGTTTCGATTGCTTCCAAAAAACGAAACAGCGTTTGGGCGTCAAAGACCGGCTGGGTGATTGCAAATTCCGCACCGGCAGCGACTTTTTGCCTGAATTTTTCGATTTCTCGTTTGATGTCGGTAGCTACAGGGTTGGCGCCGACGCCGATTACCAGCGAGGTGGGCGGGCTGAAGTGATTGCCGCCGAGGTCTATGCCGCGATTGAGGTTTCTGATTACGCCGGCAAGGGTGATTGAGTCCATATCGAAGACGCCCGTTGCCTGCGGGTATTCACCCATTTTTGGCGGGTCGCCGGTGATTACGAGCATATTTCGCAGCCCGATGGCGTGGGCACCAAGAATGTCTGACTGCATACCAATCAGGTTACGGTCGCGGCAGCAGAAATGCAGTATCGCCTCAATATTGGCCGCTTCTTGAATCTTCACCGCTGTAACCATCGGCGAGAGGCGCGAGCTTGCGCGCGGGCCGTCGGGGATGTTTATCGCGTCGATGCCGAGGTCGGCACACAGCCGGGCCTTTTCGAGAATCGCACTGGTATCCAGTCCCTTCGGCGGAGTGATTTCAATGGTTGTTACGATTTGGCCGGCGGACAGTTTTGCGCCGAGTTTTGACTTTTGGGCCAGCGGCGTCTCTTTGATTTCAGCAGCGGCCGGTTTTTCAACTGTTACCGTGCTGAATCGTGTTTTTGATGTTGCGGCTTTATCAATCGAGCGGACGGCCCTGACGATTTGGCGTATGTGTTCAGGCGTAGTTCCGCAGCAGCCGCCGATAATCTTCGCTCCTTTTTCGTAGAACCGCTTGGCGTATTCAGCCATATACTCAGGCGTGCACATATACAGCATTCGGTCTTCGACCTGGCGAGGAAGGCCAGCATTGGGCTGGACGGAAATTGGCTTATCGGTAACGCCGCGAATAAGCTCAAGGGCATTTAGCATAGCCGAGGGGCCTACTGAACAGTTTAAGCCAACGGCTGTTACTCCAGGCCGGGCGACTATTCTGGCAATTGCGTGGTCGATTTTTTCGCCGTAAATCGTCTCGTTCTGCTCGTTGGTCGTCATCTGTGCGACAATCTCAAGTGAAGCAGCGCTGCACACGGCCTCGATGGCCAGTAACAACTCATCGGTATTGGAGAATGTTTCGAGAATGATAAAATCGGCGCCGGCTTCAGCCAATGCCTTTGCCTGTCTTTTGAATGCCGATTTGGCCTGCTGTTGAGTCAATTTATTGAACAGGGCGATATCGCGGGCCAACGGGCCAATTGCGCCTGCGACCAGGACCTTATCGCCTGCAACCTGCTTTGCCAGTTCCACGCCGGCGGCGTTTATTTTCTCTACCTGCTCGGACAATCCGTATCTTGCTAATTTGACCTCGTTTGCACCGAAGGTGTTGGTCTCGATGAAATCGACGCCGGCCTCAACGTATTGCTGATGAATTTTGCTTACGAGTTTGGGATTGCTGAGATTTAGCTCATCAAAGCAGGCGTTTATATAGACGCCGGCTTGATAGAGCATCGTGCCCATCGCGCCGTCGGCGAGGACGACGTGCTTTGAGAGCAAATCTGATAGTTTGATTTTTGTCATAGTTATATTTACCGCGGAGTGCGCGGAGACCGCAGAGAATTTTACCAGAAAGGTAAAAAGACACGAAGATTTTTTACCACGGATTACACGGATTTTTTACCACCGAGAACACGAAGAAACACGAAGATTTCGGCCAGTAATGTGTACTCAACGCGGCCTTTGCTCCAAATACGATTCGTGCGCAAGGCCCACGTTTCGTCCACTGGGCTAACTACGTTATCCCCCGGTTATTTAATCGGAACTGGCCGAAACAATGATTCATCATTATTGATTGACGGGAAGTAAATGAGGATTTATAGTCCGCCACAGGCGAATAGGTTTATTTTGTCCTTTATGATTGAGGGAAATGCGCAAATTCAGTCAATGCCTTTCCTACTCCGTCAATTCCTGGGAACAGAGTACTTCCATTTATCCCCATTCGGTTAAGCTCCTTTAAGATGGTGGGTTTGAGGTCTTTCGCAAATAATATAACCTGCTTTTCTGGGGGTTTATGGTATTTATCATTTTTATACTGGATTATTTCGTCGATTGCCTTGTAATGATCGACTCCAAGTTGGCCGCCTACAGTAAATAACCCTTGCTGAGCAATCATACGAGGAATCTGGTGGCCCATCTGCATAAGACGACAGACCCAAGGGCCATAGCGGTTCCACATAATTCTCGGAAGTCCATCTGAATCGGTGAGAGGAACGTTCCGCGTTTCATGACCATGCTTCTCGTGCGCATGATCGTCGAGTTCTTTCCCGTTGAACACGATGATGATGCCGTCCTTTTCAAAATCACTCCTCGCTGCAAAATACGCGCCAACCCAGACAGAATAGGTCCAGTCAACTAGCCGCGTAGGTGCACCGTAGTGCTGCATGAGCATCAAGAAACTTGGTCCATCATTGAGATGCCCTATCTCAGCATATGGAAGATAATTGGGCGCGTATGTTCGGAAACGCTTGGCGATTTCACGCTCGACTTTGCTTTTTTGTTTCTCGTCACTTACATTTTCAAGTGCTCTATCCAGCGATGACATGACCTTGATTACCTTCCCGTTGGTGTTGCAGTTAACCGCTTGGCCACGGCAAACGAGATTATCTGTGCTGGCAAGTTCGTTAAGTTTTTTTCGAAGTTGTGACCAAGTCGTGACTTCTTGTTTCTTCCATGTCATACTTTTCATACTTTTATCCTATGCCAGTTTGTAGGCGATTTGCTCGTCAAGACCAAACCGAACGGTTAATGATATATTTTTTAAGTCACAAGACCAAGGGTAATAAGAAACCGTCCGGTTTTCAAGACCTCAATCTTAAGATTCGTCTGTAAAATGGTGGTGGAATAGAAAACAAACTTGAGCCTAAAAAATGCACAAGGGTATTTGACCGCCTATTTGAGATTGGGAGATGAGGATAGAGATTTTTGACTTTGAAAAAGGGTGTCCTTTGGGTAGAATTATCAGGAAGATAAAAATAAACGACTATTCACAGTTTTAATGGGAATTTAAAAATGTTGCGAATTGAACATCCCAAATGCTTGATATACATGATCATTATTTTAGTCAGCATATTGTGCTGTCAAACCTACGGCGAACCCAATGATCCTAATGCGTCTCGTGGAGAGCCAAATCAAAGAAGTAAAGAACCCGAAGATGGTGATTCAAAACTTCTTCAGCTATTGAAAAAGACATCAACGCCAGACACTAATAATTTAGTACCATTTATTGGCGACGAAACTCCACTGTCTTTAATCCAGGCATATCCTGAAAGATATATTGGAAAATCTTTTTTTCTAATTGGTGGCGCGAGTATTGAAAATTTCTATAGCGGGAAATATAGCAATGCTGAGAACACACATGTTTTGTTCTGGTTCCGAGAAATAAGACCGGACAAAACAACTACAGGTAAATTTATTCAGTTGTATTTAGAGAAACATCTCTCACAATCACTTGTAGATGCAATAATTAAAACCGTTCAATCTGGTTTTTCAGGAAAGATAATACGTGTAGAAGCTTCTATTCTCCCGTATAGATTCGAGCCAGGAGCGACAATGACAGCGGAATTAATTAATTGGCAAAATCTAACCGACGACAGGCAGCACTGGACAGAATGGCAAATTAGCCCAAAAGCTGCTCCAGAAGATACGCCAGAAGATACAATCGAATCAGATAAAATCATTTACCGAGGTATCGAGCAAAGTGAAAAATGGTTCAATTCGATGTATAAGAGATTTGGAGATAAGATTATTGATGTAAACGGGAAATTCATCAATGTAAGCGAACAAATCATGAAGCCCAGAATAATAGATTCAAATGCCATAGACATGCCGGTCGGGACCATCACTCAATTCAAAAATCCATGCAAGGTAATATCCTTATTGAGCAAGGGCAATATTATTGCCTTAACGAATTCGGCGTCAGGCAATCTTGTGCATTTACAGGGGCTAGAAAATGTGAAAGAAGGGACGCTTATACCTAGGGGTTTTAAGTTCGTGTACATTAGGCAGTTCAAGTATGGTAATCAGACTATACCTGACTTTAGTTTATTAAAGCCGCTTACAAAAGAACAATTTAAAAAGGCACTGAAATCAGGTATTGATCTTCCGGGCGTCTCTACGGAATACAGAGGCAGGCAGAGCTAAACATAAGCAATCCTCACATATGCACTCCCGTCCGGAGCCCTTCGACTCCTTCGACTTCGCTCAGGACAAGTCGCTTTGCTACAAAAATTCTGGGTCCCCGGCAGAAAACCAAAGGAGCTAAACCCGGGGATCTCCGCCCGCCAAAAAGACGGCGGGTAAACTGCGCAATGACAAACCTGGATTCCCGCGTTCGCGGGAATGACCCCGGTGAGATAGACCCCGGTGGGATAGTGAAAGACGTATCCCACGGGGTAAACACATCTCACGAGGTAAACCTTGCTATTGGCGGGATTTTGACTATACTGGTGGGTCGGTGAGGTGACCTCCGCCAGACAGACCCGCCATACGCACGGCGGGCAGGCGGCGGACAAGCATGAAAGGGTGCGGCGATGGCGCAATGGGACGACCAGTTAGATAAATTAAAGCAAATAATAGAAATAATGAAGGAACATAACCTTGTTGAGGTGGAAATGAAGCAGGGAGAGGACGAGATTTCCGTCAAGAAAGGGCATCCCGGCGTTCCGGGCCAGCCACAGATAATCGGCGTGCCGGCGGTGATGCCGGGAGCTGCGGCGCCAGCCGGTCCGCAGGCACAGACCCCGGCAGCAGCGCAACAGGAGAAATTAGCCGAGATTAAATCGCCACTTGTCGGCACGTTATACGCCCAGCCAAGCCCGGACTCGGAGGCCTTTGTCGAGGTTGGTTCACACGTTGACCCGCAGACGGTGGTGTGCATTATTGAGGCGATGAAGGTGATGAACGAGGTGAAGGCGGAAGTGGCCGGGGCGATTGTCGAAGTTGTGGCAATCAGTGGCGAAGCAGTTGAATATGGCCAGGTGCTCTTCAGGGTGCGACCGGATTAACAATTTTCTATTTATTATTTTATATTTTCTATTTATTAAAAAGCTGACGCGGGTTTCAAGTGCCGGTAAATAAAGAACAGGGAATCTGAAAAAGAAAATAAAAAATGTTCTCGAGGGTTCTAATAGCGAATAGGGGAGAGATAGCACTAAGGATTATTCGTGCGTGTCACGAGCTTGGTGTTGGGGCGGTGGCGGTTTACTCCGAGGCGGACAGGGGGGCTGCATATCTTGATATGGCCGACGAGGCGATATGTATTGGCCCGGCAAGTCCGGCGGAAAGTTACCTCGATATCCCCCGCATCATAAGCGCCGCCGAGGTTGCCGACGTTGATGCGATTCATCCGGGCTATGGTTTCTTAGCTGAGAATGAGAATTTCGCCCAGATATGTCGGGAGTGCGGGATAACCTTCATAGGTCCGCCGCCGGAGGCGATGAAGCTTTTGGGCGACAAGGTTGAGGCGCGAAGATTAGCGAAAAAGGCAGGTGTGGACCTGGTGCCCGGCTCCGATGGCGTTGTTGAAAACGAATCGCAGGGCTTGAAGATAGCCGGCGAGATTGGTTATCCGGTGATGATTAAGGCGGCTGCGGGAGGCGGCGGGCGTGGTATGCGAGTCGCCCATAATGATATGAGCTTTCGCGCCGGCTTTGCGGCGGCGCAGGCGGAGGCCGAGGCCGCATTTGACAATGGCAGTGTATATCTCGAAAAACTCATCGCTGAGCCGAGACACGTCGAGGTGCAGGTGATGGCTGACGGGGCTGGCAACGCACTGCATTTCTTTGAGAGGGACTGCTCAATACAGCGCAGGCATCAAAAAATGATTGAAGAATCGCCCTGCCCGGTCCTTAATGAGAAAATCCGAGAGAAACTTTGCCAGGCGGCGCTGCGAATCATTAAGCGCGCCAATTATACAAACGCCGCCACGGTTGAGTTCCTTTTAGATAAGGACAAGCACTTCTATTTCATTGAAGTCAACACCAGAATCCAGGTCGAGCACCCCGTGACCGAAATGGTTACCGGCTGCGATTTAATCAAAATGCAGTTGAAAGTAGCGGCAGGTGAAAAACTTGAACTGACCCAAAAGGACATCAAACACAGGGGAGTTGCGATTGAGTGCCGAATTAACGCCGAAGACCCCGCAAATAATTTCTCTCCATCTCCCGGCACGATAACCCGCTATATTCCGCCCGGCGGTCCCGGCGTCCGCGTCGATACTCACGTCTATCAGGGCTGGAGAGTTACCTCCAATTACGACTCGATGCTGTGCAAGCTCATTGCTTACCAACCAACGAGACCAGAGGCAATTGCAACGATGCGACGGGCCTTGTCGGAATTTGTCATCGAGCCGATTAAGACCACCATCCCCGCGTGCCTGTTAATTCTCTCGCACAACCTTTTCGTCAAAGGCAAGGTCGATACCGAGTTCGTCGAACGGAACTTCTGACTGTCTTTGTAAGTTATCTTTCTAAAGCCACCTGGTCTTCGTAGGATTCGCGTTTTCGGATGACGGAGAAATTTTTGCCGTCGACAAGAACTTCAGCGGGGCGGCCACGGGCGTTGTAGTTGCTGGCCATAGTAAAGCCATAAGCACCGGTGGTGAAAATGGAAATCAGGTCACCGCGTTTGACAGGCGGCAGTGCTCTATCTTTTGCGAAGAAGTCGGCGCTTTCACAGATTGGGCCGACAACGTCAACAAACTCCAACCCCTTTATGTCGAGCTTTTCGGTTCTTTTTAAGTAAGAAAACCTTTTTTCGACCGTTGCGGGCCAAATGAAATGAAACGCGTTGTATAAAGGCGGCCTAATCAGGTCGTTCATACCGGCATCGACAATGACGAATTTTTTGCTTCCGCTCGTTTTGCAATACAGGACTCTTGTGAGCAATATGCCGGCATTGGCCGCGATGCTGGCGCCGGGTTCGAGGATGAGTTTAAGACCTTTATCTTTGAGCATTGGGACAATCGCAGCGGCATAATCTTCCGCGGTCGGCGCTTGCGCGGTCATATAGTCCGCCCCATATCCGCCGCCGATATCCAGTGCCTCAATCACAAAGCCGTTGCTGCATAGTTTGTCCACAAGCACCAGCGTTTTGCTTAATGCCTCGACGTATGGCTGGACGGTGTGGCCTGCCGAGCCAAGATGAATGTGGAGTGCACACAATTTAACGGCTGGATTTTTACCAAACTGCGCGAATACTTTTTCTGCGTGTTCGATATCGACGCCGAATTTTGTTTCTTTGACGCCGGTAGTGGTATATTTATGGGTTTCGGGGTCAACGTCCGGATTGACGCGCAGCGCCGCTCTGGGCGTTTTGCCTTTTTGTTTTGAGAGCCGAATCAGGTTTTCAAGCTCGGCTTCGGATTCGATGTTGAAATAGCCGATGTTTGCGTCGAGGGCTTCGATGATTTCCCTGTCGGTTTTGCCGACACCTGCGTAAACGATTTTGGCGGGGTCGGCGCCCGCCTGCATAGCACGGTAAAGTTCTCCGCCGCTTACGATGTCGAAGCCGTAGCCGGCAGCGGCCATAATTTTGAGGATGTTTATGTTGCTGCAGGCCTTGACGGAAAAGCAGACCGTTGTCTCCAGAGCGTTATACGCCCGGCGGGTTTTCTGGAGATGTTCGAGGAACGTGGCCTTGCTGTAAATATACACGGGTGTGCCGACCTGCCCGGCTATTTTCTCGACCGGCACGTCTTCCGCAAACAGCTTACCCTGCCTGTAATTAAAATGGTCCATACGGGGCACAGTATAAGTGATGACGCGGCGAATGCAAGGTGAGGTTAATGCGGGGGTATAAACGGGACTGCGGGCAAATAAAAAATGGAAGGTTCCGCGGCAGCTAAAGGGAACCTTCCATTCACAGCATAACTTGTCGTTGTCTCAAGTCTTTGTTCAGCGCGTTATGCTATTTCTTTTTCTTTTTCTTTTTGCCTTTTTTCTTCTTTGCCATTACTTGTTACCTCCATATGGCATACCAAAAATTTGTTTACTCATAATGGCGGCGAACTTTTTATCACCGTCAGCCGAATTGTCAAAGAAGCCAATAAGCGTAGTTATAATTTTTATCGTCCAAATGTTTAAGAATCCTTCAAGGAAAATTGTATTGCTGCGTTTTACAGAGCCGGTCAAATCGCTTATCATATCGCCATTGACGCTGTCGAATGCTGCGCCATTGCGATTGAGTGCTCAAGTTGTCTGCGACCGTCACCGGCGACTCCGATTATCGCTCGGATGCGTATTCAGTGATGTTGCAGAAGTGAGGTTTGATTGTGTTATAAGTGGTTTTAATGCAATTGGCGCAGAGCAGCGCTTCCGGCTTTGTCAATAGCTTTGTTGTCTGTTTGCAGCCGGCTTCACTTTCGCAATTGTGCGAAGCCGTGCCTTTTGCACCTGAGTGTTGACTTGTGGTCTCAATCGGCCTAAAAAATCTTTCGTGTCACAGAAAAATTTTTGAGAGAATTCACAATTTGGCTGTTAATTTCTTATGGCTGAGAGAAAAATAGTTCTGTTTGGAGGGACGTTTGACCCGATTCATCTCGGCCACACGGCAGTTGCAGCAAGCGCCGGCGAGCACATCGGCGCCGACAAGGTTGTGTTTGTTCCCGCCAAACGTTCGCCGCTGAAGGCGTTTTTTCCTGAAGCCGGCGACGAGGACCGGCTGGCGATGATAGCGTTGGCGATATCCGGCAACGGCGGCTTCGACCTCAGCGATTATGAGTTGAAAAAGCCGGGGCCAAGCTACACGCTGGAAACCGTGAGACATTTTCAACGTCAGTTTGGCGACAATACTCTGATTTACTGGCTGGCAGGCGCAGACAGTTTGGAGGATTTGCCTCACTGGTACGGCATCACCGAATTGATTGACGAGTGCAATCTGGCGGTGATGCACAGGGCCGGTTTCGAACCGCCCGACTTTTCGCAATTTCAGGCAGCGTGGGGTCAGCAGCGGGTCGAGAAATTGCAGCGAAACGTTGTTGAGACTCCGCTGATTGACATCAGCAGCACGGAAATCCGCAGGCGATTGAAAGCCGGGCGCGACGTCAGCGGAATGGTTTGCCCGAAGGTCCTGCAATATATCCGCGAGCACCGGCTTTACGGGGCACGGAACGATTGAATGAATTGTGTCTCATCGGCCCCTGCGATTGGTCAGCGCCTCGAGCCAGTCGTACCAGCGGCTCATCCCAACGCCTGTCTTGGCTGAGATGGGAAATATCCTGATGTTCCTGTTCAGTTTCAGCGCATCCGCTCCGGCCCTGTCCATATCGAAATCCACCACACCCAGCAAATCAACTTTATTGACCAGTAGTGCCTGGGCCCTGGCAAACAGCGCCGGGTATTTTGCGGGCTTGTCGTCGCCTTCGGGGATAGATACCACCGCTACCTTGGCTGTCTCGCCGAGGTCGAAGGCCGAAGGGCAGACGAGGTTGCCAACATTTTCGATGAAAATCAAATCGAGTTCATCAACAGGCAGCTTTTGGAGAACATCGCCGACCTGAGCGGCGGACAGGTGGCACGCTCCATCGGTGTTGATTTGTATCGCAGGCGCCCCGGTTGTTCTTATCCGCTGTGCGTCTATGTCGGTCCGGACGTCGCCCTCGATGACGCCGATTCTAATCTTGCCCCGAAGTTCTCGTATCGTTCTGGCCAAGATGGTCGTCTTGCCCGAACCGGGCGACGAAATCACATTAAGACACGGTATTTTCCGCTTAGCCAGAAAGTCCCTGTTCTTACAGGCGTACTCTTCGTTTGCAATCAGGATTTTCTTTTCGACCTTGACCTTGCGCACACTATCCATCGTCGAATTCTATCTCCTCGAGCATAAGCGGCTCATCGGGCAACAACTCGAAATCGTCGCCGCGACACTTAGGACAGCTCGGCTCGTGCAGTTCAAATGCGAAGGTACAATCGCACTTTTTGCACCGGGCCTGTATCGATTTTTGCTCTATATCGAGCTTTAGACCTTCGCAGACGGTCCCTTTGCTGATGGCCTCGAAGGCAAAGAGAAGCGCGTCGCTGTTTACGGTGTTGAAGACGCCGCAGCTTATTTTTGCGGCGACGGGTTTGGCGTTTTGCTTTTTCGCTTCAGCCGATATTGCCGCAAGCACGGATTGTGCAACCATTGTTTCGTGCATCAGCAAATCCTCGGCAGCTCTCTGCCATAAGGCATCTGAACGATTCTTCTGCCGCCGATTTTCGTTGTTATTTCGACGACGGGGACATCTTCGTGTTGAATGACCTCGCCGATTATGACCGCTTGTTTTCCTAAGGGATGTTGGCGGCAGATATTGATGCAAGCGTCGGCGATATCCGGGGTGACGACCGCGACGAATTTGCCCTCGTTGGCGATATTCAGCACATCGAAGCCGAGTGCATCCGCGGCGGCCTGAACCGATGGATTGACGGGAATATCGGCCTCATTTAGTCGGATGCTCAAAGCAGTTTGTTTTACGATTTCATTTAGCGTCGCTGCCAGGCCTCCCCGCGTCGGGTCGCGCATAAACTTTACCCCGTTGGAAACTGCCGGACGATGTGTGTGGGCGTTTTTGGGGAATTTTTTTCCAACGGGGTGAACAGCTTTTGTCCCGGTCAGGAGCTTGCAGGTCAAATCGGCAATCGCGGCGCAGTCGCTTTTGAGCTGCGAATGGAAGCCGATGTCCTGCCGCTGCGACATAACCGTCATTCCGTGGTCGCCGATTGTGCCGTTTATAATTACTTTGTCACCGACGGCAATTTTGTCGAAACCCAGTTCGATTCCCTCAAGCCGGACTCCGATGCCGGCGGTATTGATGAAGATTCCGTCGGCCGCACCGGCCTCAACCGTCTTGGTGTCGCCGGTCACTATGGGAACATTGTTTTTCGCAGCACTGGCGGCGATGCTGTCGAGAATCTTTTCCAGCGTTTCGAACGCAAATCCTTCCTCGATAATCAATGCCAGCGACATCGCCACCGGCTTTGCGCCGGCCACTGCGAGGTCGTTTATCGTTCCGCAGACGGCCAACTTGCCGATGTCTCCGCCGTTGAAAAACAACGGCTTTACGACGTAACTGTCGGTGGTGAAGCACACCGATTTTGAATCAAGATTCAATTTGGCGGCATCGGCCAATTCAGCCAGCGTGTCGTTGTTGAATCTTGGCAGGATGTGCCGGCGAACGAGCTGGTCGCTGAGCTGCCCTCCTCCGCCGTGTGCCAGCAGGACTTTGTCGTGCGTCCTTTGGTTCATTATCCTCGTTTTGCCCCCCTACCGTATTTGAACCAGGCGGCGCAGGCGCCTTCGGAGCTGACCATACAGGGGCCGATGGGGTTTTGCGGCTCGCAGGTCTTGCCGAACAGGGCGCAGTCCGACGGGTCTATTAAGCCACACAGCACCTCTCCGCATCGACAGCCGGTCGTTTCCTCCGTCTGTGTTTCGGTTATGTCAAATCGCTTCATCGCGTCGAATCTGCTGAAACTTTCTTTGAGTTTCAGCGTGCTCTTTTCTATTTTTCCCAGCCCCCTCCAGTAACCATCCGCCGGGTCGAAACACTCTGCGATGACGCCTTGCGCAAGTGCATTGCCCTGTTCGGTGACGACCGCCGTGTATATCGATTTTGCTTCCGGCTTGCGTTCGGTCAATTGCCGGCATATCTCGGCCAGCCCCTCGATTATCTGCATCGGCTCAAAGCCCGCTACCACGCAGGGCCGCCGGAATTGTTCGACGATTTCCCGGAATGCGGCATATCCGATTATCACACTGACGTGGCCCGGGCAAAGAAAGGCGTCTATTTTGTGATTCTTCTCACCGAGCAGCGCACGCATCGCCGGCACGACCAGCTTATGGCCGCTAAGCACGCAGAAGTTATCAACCTTGTCGCGTGCCGCCTGCTTTACCGCAACCGCTGTCGCCGGCGCGGTCGTCTCAAAACCCACCGCTGCGAATACGACGATTTTGTCGGGGTTATCTTTGGCTAATTGCAGGGCGTCTTCGCTGCTAAGGACAATTCTGACGTTGCCGGATGCCTGTCTTGTCTCCAGCGTCCCTCCTCTGCCGGGGACGCGTATCATATCCCCGTATGTGGCTATAAGACAGTCCTGCCGGTCGGCAAGGTCCAGCACAGCGTCAATGTAGCTCTGGTCTGTCACGCAAACCGGGC
>CAYUIL010000034.1:0-14190 GCA_964444715.1 uncultured Pirellulales bacterium
CTCGGGTTATCCAGGCGGGCGCGGACACGAGTTTCAGGACGCCAGGACCTACGCTTCGTGGGGCGTGGATTATTTGAAATACGACTGGTGCAACCACGGCACGGCCAACGCCGAAGAAACTTACAAGACAATGCGGGACGCTTTATATGCGGCCGGCAGACCGATAGTCCTCAGCATCTGCGAATGGGGCAATAACAAGCCGTGGGAGTGGGGAAAAGACGTCGGGCATCTGTGGAGAACAACAGGCGATATCACCGATTGCTACGATTGCCAGGAAGTGTATTCAATGGGATGGAAGTTTATATTAGCCAGCCAGGTCGGGCTGGAGAAATACGCGGGGCCGGACCACTGGAACGACCCGGATATGCTGGAAGTGGGTAATAAGGGGCTTTCGCCGGCGGAATCACGGGCGCACTTCAGCTTGTGGTGCATCCTGGCAGCGCCCTTGATGGCGGGCAACGACGTCAGAAAAATGTCCGACGAGGTCCGCGACATCCTCATCAACAAAGAAGTGATTGCCATCGACCAGGACCCGCTGGGCAAACAGGGCTACCAGTTTATGACCCAGCCGGGGAAAGAAATCTGGGCGAAGGAACTGTCGGACGGCAAATGGGCGGTGTGCTTCTTTAACAGCAGCGATGATAAGATGCAAATCAGGGTGAACTGGACGAATCTTTCATTCCTGAAAGGCACGTACGAAATCCGCGATTTGTGGAAGAAAAAGGACATCGGCTCAACGGACAAGGAATTCAAAGGCGAAATGGCCTCCCACGATGTCATTCTCGTTAAGCTGACCCCGGCTAAACATTAGGCGGGAGCTTGCTGCCAGGCCGCTAAAAATGGACCGGCTATGGCAGCGGAATGTCTTCCACATCCATAAGCCATTTGGAACACAATTCACCCAAGTCGTAGTTGTCGACCTTACCGTCAGCATGTCCGGCCGGGCCTGATATATCTGCGGCGATACTGTTTGGATCGGAAAACCCTTTACCAAGGACCGCCAGGTCTTTCAGATTCACTTTACCGTCTCTATTCATATCTGCCGGGAACGGCTTTCCCCAGATTTCCCAATCAACGTCCCAATCATAATATGTCCATCCAGGTGTTGAATGGTCAATCTGTATATTGTTCAGTCCAAGAACAAAATCGCTTATAAAGCATCCTCTTAAGTCGGGAATTCCCTGGGCGATTCCAGAAGATTTGACAATTGTATCGCTTTCTTTATTCCCCTTGAGACTTGACTCCGCCATTACACGCAAACTCTCATCCACTCCGTTAGTCAGATAGTTAACCGCTTCAGGAACATCCGTCGCTTTCAGTTGCAGGTAAGAACCCTCGTCCCACTCGGTGACGCCATGAAAGGATGGTCCAAACAGGTCCCAATACCCTCCGAGCTTCATCTCAAATCCCATGCTGTAGTGGTCTTCCGCACCTGTACCACTCGTAGAGCTATGGTTTATTTTACCGAGGAGCATCGCATCAAAGCGGTCTTGTGCTTCAATTCTCACCTGTAAATGATTCGAACCGGAAAAAACTCTCTTAGTCAAATTCGTCCAGCAGTAAGCCGGTGAGCTGCCGACGACCGGACCGCCGCACAGCGGAAAATATCCGTCCCCCGCCTGCATAACAGAAAATATGAAGGTGTTTGGAACTCTGACATACGGCACTTCAAACGTGATGCTTTGTACCCCGCCTGTCAGCACAACGTTTGTTTTGGGCGGGCTCTGCCAAAAAAGCTTGCCGGGATAATTATCCGGAGCGGTAGGCAGGTAAAACCGCAGAATGTAGTCATTAGTCTGGCCTATATGGGAGCTGCCGACTCCCACGTTGATAGTAAAACTTGTGACGAAACGCTTGCTGCCGACCACTGTGACGGTATTTCCTATCTCGAGTATCGTTATCGCGCTTACTTGCGAGGTTGAAAGACTGTCATACACGACTTCCGCAGATGCCTGCCGGCACATAACAAATACCAACAATAAACACAGCCATTTTTTTTGGTTGCTCATAACTAAACCTCCCACGAGATAATCCAGACTACAAACGTCTGGCAGATATGACAACACTCAAACGTTGAATCAACCGGCCGAGATTTCTTCTGCCTTTTGCATTTTGATTTTTGAACTCACTTCCGGAAATTCTGCGCCACCATACTTATACCGAGTATCCAGCATCAAGCATCAAAACTCAGTCCTGCGTAGTCAATTTGAAGACAATTGCCGAATTGTCGATTTTTTTCGCCGGCGTAGTAACAACAAGCCCGGCGTCGTTGCGTTCCCACCTGATTTTTCCCTTTGTGCCAAGCATCGAGACGTCCTTAACCTTTATGTTTCCGGCCTTATCGCCTTTGCCGAACGTCGTCATCGTAACCTGCGTATTGTCGCCCGGCCAGCCGAGGACCAGCGCATAAACGATGTTGCCCTTGCGGGTGTAGCGGATGTCTTTGGCGGTGTAGCCGCCCTTCATCTTCGCGAACATACCGCTGGTTTCCATTTTCGCCGGGCCTTCGCCGTATTTCACAAACGGCCTCGTCCCGTATATCGCCTCGCCGTATTTTCTCATCCAGTCGCCAATCTCCAACAGCACCTTCTTCTGGTTACCCGGGATTGTGCCGTCGGCCTTTGGAGAGATGTTGAGCATCAACTGGCCATTCTTGCTGACGATATCAATCATTACCCGCAATACCTCCAGCGTCTTTTTTATCCCAAGCTTCTCCGTATAGCACCAGCTCCCCCTGCTGATTGTATCGTCGGTGAGCCAGACAAAATCGGTTACCTTGTCCGCCCTGCCTTTTTCAAAATCCTCTATGCCGACCTCTCGCGGCAGGTCCTGCTGCTTGTATGTAACCACGACCTCTTTGCCCAGCCGGCTGGCGTCGTTGAAATAATGCGCCAGGTATTCCATCTTGTATTTGTCCGGGATTTCATCCAGCCACGAGTCGAAATACATCAAATCGGGATGGTAGTTGTCGATGACCTCAATGAGTTTATCTTCCCAAAACTGATAAAACTTCTTCGCCGGCATATAACCATACATAATCGCGCGGTTCGGGTCATTGAGCAATTCGGGGAAGTTCTGCTTTACGAATTCGTAGTGGCCCGTCCAGTATTTTTTGCCGTCTTTGTTAATCTCATACAGGCCGTTTCGCTCGTGATGAAAAGACGTAACGAACCGCATTCCGCGTTTGCGAATCGCCTTGGCTAACTCGCCGACGCAATCGCGGTGCGGCCCCATATCCTTCGCGTTCCAGGGGTTGACTTTGCTTGCCCACATCGAAAAGCCGTCGTGGTGTTCTGCAACGGGCCCGGCAAACTGGGCGCCGGCTTTCTTAAAGAGGTCCGCCCACTCATCGGCGTTGAACTTCTCGGCCTTGAACATCGGCACAAAGTCGGGGTAGCCGAATTTGTTCGGCTCACCGTATGTCTTGACGTGGTGCTTATACTCCGGTGACCTTATATCATACATATTGCGCGGATACCACTCGTTGCCGAACGCAGGCACAGAGTAAACCCCCCAGTGAAAATATATGCCGAATTTCGCGTCACGGAACCACTCAGGTGCGGGATTGCGCTTCTTCAGCGAATCCCAGTCCGCTGTAAATTTGGGGGCTGGCTTTATGGCCCCACCTGCCGCCTGCTTTGCTTCGCTTTGGCAGCCGCCCAGCAGGGCAATGATGAGTGCAGCGTAAACGATGCTGGTCTTTGACTTTCCCATTTTTGGCACCTCGCAATAGTTAGTTTCAAATGTATCGGTCTTCAATCACGACATCGGAGTATTCTTGCCGATGGGCAATTGAAAATCAAGGCACAAGTGGCGTTCCGGGGCAATAAAAACAACCGGGGCCTGCGACGCCGATTAGCGCCGCAGGCCCCGAAAAACATCATTAACAAACTGTAAACTACGGCCAGAGCTGCTGGTTCAGCCATTGCTGCGCCAGTATGGCATAGTCGCCAAAGTCGACCGCCTCCGGTACGCTGCTCTCTTTGAAATTGGCGACATTATCAAAAGGCACGATGCCCGTACCTCTGGTTCCCAACCAGGCAGCTTCCGCCTGCGACAGGGCATAGTTGTAAACCCTGAAATCATCTATCCTGCCAACCCACGTCTGGTCTGCGATGGTCTTATTGTTGTGCAGGTAAGGAATGGTGCGTCTTCTGCCGATGCGGAACGCCTCAACCCTCTCGTCGCCGAGCATAAGCGCGGTAGTAGTGTTGTGCTCTGCTATCAACCCGCCATTATGATAGATGCGCATCAAGTTGGCATCGGCGTCCTTGACGAAGGCATAGTGGTTCCATTGTCCTGAAAAATCGCTCGATTTCATTGTTAGCGCGTTCACCTCATTCACCTCACGTTTTTCCTTCTCGCCAATAGGACCCAGGACGAAACGGGTTAACGGGCCTTTGTTCCACGTTGGCGGCTCCGGCGTCGGACACTCAATCTCCACGACTTCGTTCAGGTCGGGCACATCGTTCATCTCGTTAAAGTCCTGGAATATACTGACAAGCCGGGGCCAATCATCTCGCGGCATATAGGCGTCCGCATTAATCCAGACCGAGAAGGTTATGGCGTGCTTGGCAGCCCAGTGGCCGTTGGCATCCAAAAGCGCCGCCACATTGGCCTCAACGTATGTGTTACAGTCCTTATCCTGGTTCATGAAGTTGTTATAGCCCATACCCAGGTTAATGCACCCGTTGCCGTCATAACCGCCGGTGGCGTCCCACGGGTATATCGAGCCGTACGGGTCGAAGGGACCCGCGTTATTAACTTCGCCGTTGTGGCCGTTCCCTGATGAATCGGTCACAGTTGTAGTTGCGCCTGTCTCGTCGAACTTGTACCAGAGCATAAGGTTGGCGTCGATGTTGCACGGCTCCTTCACGCTGAGCACCTGCTGCTTGGCGAACCACTGGTCGGCAAACATGTTGACATCGTTTATATCCACTCGGCAGTCGCCGCTCAAATCGGCAGCGGGCCCATATTCCGGCACGCACTGCCGCTGGTACAGCCGGATGTCGTCGAACCTGACCGTTCCGGTGCCGCCTTGAAGCCCACCGTTGCATCTGATGCCAAAGCCGAGGTAGAGATACTTGACGGCCTTGAGATTCACATCCGGACTGTTCAGGTCGGTAAGATTGACATTCCACTGCTGCCAGGAATTCATTCTCTGCGCTTCGGTGCTGTTTTTGATGATACTGCCAAAATGGCTGCCGGTATCTTCAATCGCCACGTACATCGTGTCGTAATTCGGGTCGGCGTCGTTGTCTGGCACTCCGATATAGGATATTGCCAAGCTTCTGGCCTTATCGTTGTCGGGTAAAGCACCGCCGCCGGTCCAGTCCTCGCCCCCGGCACCGCTGCCGTTGGCGTCGAACCTCACCTCTGAGAAGTGGCAGGAACCGCAGTTGTCACTCCCATGGTAATCATCGTAGTCGTACCGCATACTTCCAATTCCACGTTCTTCGCCAGGTAAGGCATACACCCACACAATCTCACCAGCGGGGTAGTAGTAGGGACAGCTCTCGTAATCATTCATCGTCCACCTTGTCAACAGTTCTTCGTCGCTGTCGTAATTCTCGAAGTCGTCGATGATAAAGTAGTTGGTATTCCTAAACATCCAGACCTCGCCAGTCCAGAGGTTGGTATCGTTAACTTCATCGACGCGCCAGTAGTAGTTAGTATCAGCAGCCAGGTTATAATCGAGGGTGCTGAGCGGGAAAACGGTGGGACTTAGTGTGTACTTCCTGACGCTTGACGGTACGATGTCGATTGTGGCGTTACACACGTCGGTTTTGTCGGGGCCAAAGAAGAGGATGTGTCCGTCAACGTCTTGTGTCAACGCACCCGCCGACCAGCTCAACTGGAGCGGAATGCTTAAGCCGACGGTCCCATCCGCCGGCTTCGGGTCGCCTGACACAGGTCCTTTGGTCTTAAACCACCAGACATTACCCTTCCACGGGCTGCCCGGGTGGCAGGGGTCTCCGGCATCGTTATATTCGTCAATTCTCCAGTAGTAAACGGTGTCGCTGACAAGCTCACCGAGGGCGTAACTGCACGGGTCCTGTCTGCCCTTGTAGGCACCGACGCCCGGAGTATCTTGGTCGTTGGCGTCGTTAACGTCGTTGAAGTCCATCCCGAAGTAGACGGCGTGTGCGTTATTCGAGCCGGGATTCTGTGTCCAGAGGCCCGGGCTCCAGGTAAGTGTCGGAGGCGGGGACAACTCCACGCGCGCTGTGCGGTCTTTCGGCATCGGGTTCCAGGCGCTGCCCCACGTGCATACAGCGGTAACGCTTGTGTCGGTGCCGTTGTAGTCAACAGACAGGACGCCATGGCCCGCGCAGGGACAAATCCGTTCATCATGGTCGACGTAATACCAAACCCTTTCCCGCCGGTCGCCCTTTAATCGCAACTCGCCGCCGGGGTAGCTTTCGTTAGGGCCATAGACATAAATCCTGTTCATACTGCGCGTTAGTGAAATAGTGAAGTTCGCATTGTCGGTATTGTTGTGATACAGGAGTCCCCCATAGAGATTTACGTCGCCATACCAGATTGTAATCTTGGGTAAATCCATCATACCGCCATACATATTGACGGTTCCGTAGCAGGGAGCAGTTCCATACCAACAGTATTCACCACCACCTATCTGCAGACCCCAGCCATCCCACCAGGACGGACTACCCACCTCATGGGTCTCCCAATTAGTAATGTTCGGAATACCGGGCGTGAAAACCCTGCCCCCGTACATATTGAGTATAGGGTAACCCTGAAGAAAACTATTGAAGCTGGCTTTGCCGGCAAGGTCGAGCATTAAGCCGCAGTTGATATCCCCCGCTTCGGCCTTGAATTCCGTTACAAAGCCCTGGACCCCATCCCAGCTCCAGGGCAGTATAGAGAATCTCACACAACGAATATCGCCTACGATGTTCGGTCCCGGAGTTTTGGGCTCGATGCACGCCCACACATTGGAATCCGGGGGTCTGCCCGCCGGCACGGGCGCACCGACATTCTTGTGCGCGCCCCAGGCGGCGGCTTCGTGCCAGTCGCAGCCGTCGGTCACAGTAGCAGGCGGCTGCAAGTCCGTCGCACTGTTATGCCAGTCGTCCTGAAATGCGTGCCAACAGACAAAAGGGTCGTCTGAGCCTGGGCCCGTTGCCAATGGGAAAGGAACAGCACCAAAGGCATAACCGCCCAGCGCCAGCAAACATAGAGCAACTATAATAGAAATACATTTCCTATACATATTTTCCTCCTTTATCGCTGTTTACCACCCATCGAACTTGGAATAGTTAATGAAACAAAAACGTATAGCAAAAACACCCCATTTTTTGTTGCTCCTGTAAAACCTACTCAGAGTGTGGACGAAATAACAGGAGTGCGGAAACCCACTTTCGCGGTTTATTCAGCTTTTCAAATATCAATATATATGCCGAGGCCGCTAAGCCGGATTCACATTCAGAATAACACTTCCGTCCCGAAAAATCAAGTTTTTCTTTGGTGAAACCGAAGAATTAATGCAAAAAGGTCTATCGCGAGACCGTTCACGAGACGAACGCAGAAAGGGCAATAAGGCAAAAACATCGGCCCGATGAGCATTTTCCGGGAACTGAAGCGGCAAGTGGACACCTTGTTGGAGTGTAATTGCTTTGAATCAAAGCACTTAGGGCAATAACCATCCTGACCTGCCAGTGCCCCCAAAAAGCCCCGAAGTTTGAGTTTTTTTGCTGCCGACCGGAGATTTTTTGGGGGGGTTGGCAGCACTGACGCCGACCTTTGAGCCAAAACCACATCCTCAACGTTTGTATGCCGCTCTTGTGCCGCTCGTTTGGCCCTTATCAGACCTGCTCATCCCCTGAAAAACACGCGGGGCGCGCTGCGCCTTCGCTTCGTTGCGCCGGCTTGTGGTTAACATCCTAACAGAAGTGTCAGATTAAGTGCTAACTATTGCACTTAATCACCTCATCGCCTTTGTATAATCCATCACCAAATTAACAACATCGTCCCATACTTCGCAGTTCCTAAAACTAAATGAATTTACATAGCTCAAAAGCGTCTCAAAGGGAATATCTTTAAATATCTTGGCATAACCCTCTTTTAAAACGAGTTGATAATCAGCTAAAATCCGAAAACCTATCTTCCGTCTCTCAAGTGCAGAAACATCTGTTGAGTATCTTTTAATAATTTCCTCGGCGTATCTGTCCCGCGATTCAAATTCTTCCCAAAAACTCCATTTCCGCTTTGCTAATTTTGAGAACTGCATCCATCCTGAATCTTTTTGGGGATGAACCGACCCCATACTGCACGCATCTTTATATGTCCAAAGAGACCATGATATCCCGTGTTCTTTATAAATTTCAAGAGCGTCTTTAAGCATACTTATATGCCGATGTCGATTGCCATAATTATATAAAGCACCTATTTCTCCGCACCATACGGGACGTTTTAACCTTTCGTATATATCCGTTAAAGAGACCTGCTTAAAGAGAGCATCTCTAATTCCTTCTTTCTGGTTTTTATTTGCAGATACATCCTGGTGTAAAAACGGATAAAAATGAAAACTGCACGCAACATTCGGGTCTTCAAAAGGCTCAAAAATTTCAAATTGAGTGGCATACGCATCGCCTTCAACAAACAAAAGATGATTCTTGTCAACTGTGCGAATCTCATTAATAGTATCTACAAAAAACTGATTGATGATTTTCCTGTCTTGAATCATTGCTACCGGCTCATTCAATAAATCATAAGCTGCAATCCACCTGTGGGGCGCATAGCGCTCCGCTATGTATTTCCACAATGATATTGTACGCCTGCGAAAATCAGCATATTCCCAAAATAAACTTTCTCCTATTGCATTATCAGAGTGCCAATCCGGATTTTGCCCGCCCGCTGCAGCATGAAGGTCTAAAATAGCGAAAATTTCGTATTGTTCACATAATCTTAATATTCTATCAATTTCTTTAAATCCTTCTTCCATATACGAGTATGGCTTTTGGTCGTCTTCAAAAAGTCTATAATTAAACGGCACCCTGAGCGTATTAATTCCCAAGCTCTTCAAAAATTCAAAATCCTCCTCATTAATTATTGACTGATAAAATTTCCGCCAAAATTGTTCTGCTTTTTCTTTGCCGTATTCGTTAATAATTGCAGTTCGGATCTGCAGGTCCGTACCGGGAATACCCATCATAAAATGTTCGAGATTTAACCAAGAGCCGATACCATAACCATATAAGATTATTTTCTCTCCATTCAGGACAAAATCTTTGTCCTTCACTCTTAAAAAATTATTGCCCATTCTAATCCTGCTTCCTTTCCAAGACGATTTCTCCTGGTTTAACTCCTGCATATAATCGTTACCCCTGAAAGCAGCCACGAAACGCGCCCGGCAGGACTCGAACCTGCGACCTACGGATTAGAAATCCGTTGCTCTATCCGAACTGAGCTACGGGCGCGGCTACCGCCGTCGCCGGTCAATATAGCAATATCGCCGGCAAAATGTCAAACGTTTACGCCGCCCCGGCCGAACCGCAGATAACGATTGACGGCCTCAAATCGGCCGTTTACGATTCTCGCAATGAAAAATGTGAAACGGCATAAAAAATCAGCCGGGGCGTATGCTGAGGCGATTACGTATCTGCCCGGCGGCGTAAACTCGCCCGTGCGGGCGTTCGGGGGAGTTGACCAAAAGCCGGTTTTTATCGCAAAGGCGAGCGGCTCAAAAATATACGATATCGACGGCAACGCCTATATCGACTACGTTGGGTCGTGGGGGCCGATGATTCTCGGGCACGCCCATCCGGCGGTAGTCAAAGCCATCCGAAATGCCGTCAAAAAAGGCGCCAGCTTCGGCGCGCCAACCCTTGCCGAGACCGCCCTGGCGAAAAAGATTTGCGCTGCCTGTCCTTCCATTGAAAAGCTGCGCCTGGTAAGCAGCGGGACCGAGGCGGTTATGACCGCGATTCGCTTGGCCCGCGCATACACTCGCAGGGATTTGATTATTAAAATGGCGGGGTGCTATCACGGCCACAGCGACTCGTTATTGGTCGCGGCCGGGTCGGGATTGGCGGAGCAATCCATACCCTCAAGTGCGGGCATCCCCCCTGCCGTCGCCAATCTCACTGTCGTCATACCATACAATGATGTCGGCGCAGTGAAAAATGCCTTTCAAACCCACAAGGGCAAAATTGCGGCGGTACTTAGCGAGCCGGTTGCTGCGAATATGGGAGTTGTTCCGCCGGCCGATGGCTTTCTGCAGGGGCTGCGGGATTTGTGCGACGCCGAAAAGGCGGTGCTGATTTTCGACGAGGTGATAACCGGCTTTCGCGTTGCGATTGGCGGCGCACAGGAGCTTTACGGCGTCAAGGCCGACGTTACCTGCTTAGGCAAAATAATAGGCGGCGGATTGCCTTTAGCCGCCCTCGGCGGGCAGGCCCGTATTATGGATATGCTCGCGCCAGCCGGCCCCGTCTATCAGGCAGGCACTCTTAGCGGAAACCCAATCGCCACGGCTGCCGCAAACGCGACCTTGGATATATTAGCCAAAGGCGACTGTTACAAAAAACTCGAAGCCAAATCAGCGATGCTGGCCGATGGCTTGAAAGAGTCGGCCAAAAAGCAGAATGTCCCCATTATTATCAATCGCGTCGGCTCGCTTTTGAGCTGCTTTTTCACTAACAGGCCCGTCCGAAATTTTGAAGACGTCAAATCGACCAATATCCGGCGGTTCAAGTCCTTTTTCGCCAGGATGCTCACTCGCGGCATTTATATCGCCCCAAGCGCGTATGAGGCGATGTTCGTCTCGCTGGCCCATTCAAAAGCAGATATCGAAAAAACCATCGAAGCGGCGAAAGCGGCGTTCAGTAAGTAGAGCATCACCCGAGTTCGTCTAAAAGATTACACCGCGGCAGGCGGGGTAAATATCTACATAGCGGTTGCCGCCGGTGCGGTCCCATTCGTCAATTGCGGCTTGTCCCTCGCCCAGGTAAATGTCAATATGCTTTCCATTTATCGAATGGCCGTCGTCCTGGACTTTGAAACTTACGGCCGTTTCGCCGGAAGGGGTGGTCATACCGTTTTTGAAAACAATAGTGCCGGCCTGGCCGGGTGGGATTAGTGACGGGGCAGCGGAAATGGAAAGCCAAGGTGTCAGGGGCCGGCCCATTGAGCCGGCGACTGATGAGACAAGTGAGAATCTCGCGGAGTCAGGGTGCAGAAGCGCCAAATTGCCGAAGCCGGTAAAGTCGGTGACGCCTAAGCGGGCGTATCGGCTGCGGAGGACTTTGGGGTTTATGACCCATTGTCCTTCGAGGTTTCTGCCCGCTTTTGGGCCAGTAAGACGGATGAAACAGCCGCCGCCTCCCGTGTATTTGATGTAGTCGCCCTCTGGGCCGGTCCTGCCCGTGCCCTGCATAGCAGCGCCCCAGCCGCCGAATAAAAAGGAGGCCTTTAAGGTGTAGTTGGCGTTTGAAATGGTCTTTGTGATGGTCTGCGTGCCGGCGAGCTCCGAGTCATAAACACAGTAGTAGGCGGTTGCATAGACGCCTGAGATGACCGTTGCCCGGCTGGGGGATTCATCATTCGATGCAATCGCCCCATCCTGAACGCCGGATAGCAGCGTTATGCTGAAAACAGCCGAAAACAGGCATATTCTTTTCGCGCACTTCATTAATATTTATACGCTCTTGCCCGCCTCGTCGTCGTAAGATTTTTGCTTAGCTTGACCTTTGCTGTGCTACGAGGGGCAGGCAGCGGACGGCGTGCAGTTGCAGGAGACAGGAGACAGAAGACAGAAGATAGAAGACAGGAGACAGAATTACAGATTCCGCCGATTTTGGGCGGGGCGGACTTGTCCTCCGTAGCCCACAGGGCGAAGGAGGATTTCGGTTGTAATCAGGCCGGTTTGGGAGGTAGAATTTACCCCGGTGAGATAGTGAACGACACATCTCACGGGGTAAAAAAATTATGGCACGATGAGAAAAAAGGTTATTAGCTATAGTTATCCCCGAAAAGAAAAGAGGAAAAAATCATGAAAAGGTTCTGGTCATTTACTCTAATAATGCTCTCAATATTCTCTGTTTTTACTTTGGCGTCGGATGAGAAACCGGCCGCAAAAGAAACTGAGAAACAAATAGAAGATATCCGGGCTAGAGAAAAGGCCATGCTCGAAGAGCTTAGGCCTAAAGTAAAAGAACTTCTTGATTATGATATTGAGCTTCTCCAAATTGCGTTGAAAATAAAGGTAATAGAAAAATATAAAGCGGCGATAGTAGTTTCGTATAATAGTTTGACTGAGGAAATAAAGTATTTAGGGAAAATAGAAGACCAGTTTTCTAGCGATTCAATCTTCAATGAATTTGGAACTTATGGTAGCGAATTTTCCTCCGATAGCATTTGGAATAAATTTGGTAATTATGGCAGCCCGTTTTCCTCCCAAAGCGCCTTCAATAAATTCACAACTAACCCTCCAAGAATTGTTAAAAATAAACAGGTAATAGGGTACCTTACAGTAAACAAATTCATTAAGGGCGGAGTAGACCCTGACTGGTTAAAGTCGTTTTTTGTCTATCAATAAGAATGGGAAGAAAAGAAAAAGGTAAAACTAAAAAAAACACCTAGTGCCATTGTGACTTTGTGGCAGAAATTTTCGGTTTTAAACAGCCCGGTTTTGGGTAGAATTGTGGACAACTAGAAAGTTAAAATGTAAAATGGTTGAAAGGAACACCCTTATGTCTGTGACTGAAAACATAAAAGAGGTAGTAAAATTAGTCCGGCAGATCGATAATCTGCCTTTGTATAGAGCCGTAATGGGCTTACAGACAGAAGTAATGGACTTAACTGAGAAATTAAGGCTGAAAAACGAGGAAAACACCAGACTCCAACAGGCTCTTTCAGTTAAGCCCAATCTTGTTGTCAAGCACTCTGCTTACTGGCAAAAAGGCGAAGATGGCAAGTTAGTCGATGGTCCCTTTTGCTGTCGATGTTTTGATATTGATGGTCGAACATGCCGTCTGGTAGTTAAAGAACGTGATACCTTTGAATTAGTGCAATGCCCCCAATGCAAACAGGAAATGCAGTCGCGGGGTTTAGTGCCGTTGATCGAGGACGGGAATTTTCCGAGCATAGGTATATAGTGTGTCGGGCTTTCCTCAAAAAGTTTCTGGCAGCCGAGAATAAACGAGTCGTTTTTCCTTGAAGATTCATGGAAGAGCTCAAAAAACTCGAATATATTATATTACCAGATAGTCGCAACAGTTCCTTCGTTTTGCTCAACAGACAAACAGGCCAGCAACGGAAGTACTGCCTTGAAGATCTGTACAGAGAAGTCGAATCGACCGAATTGCATGGCTATGTTCCAGAAGAAGTCCGGAGCCAATTTAATGTTGCGAGAAACTTGGCGATTTACACGTGGTTTTGCTATTCATTTCACAATGTGTCTATTCTTAAAGCGTTCTCGACGGTCGAAATGGCATTAAGGATAAGATTAGGTAAATCTGACACCAGAGAGGGACTTAGAAAACTAATAAAGAACGCTGTAGATGCAGGCCTTATAAAAGACGGACATTTCAGTCACATAAAGGGAAAGATAACAGACCCGGAGTCCACATCTTATGTGGAAAGTTTACCCGACGTGATGGCCCGTCTGAGAAATGTCGATGCGCACGGTAGCACTAATCTCTATCCCGGGTCCGTATTGAATCTGCGCATATGTGCCGATTTTATAAATCAGATATTTGGCAAGACGGAAGGTACCTCTTGAATTGGGGAAACCAGGCCCATCCGCCGTTATTGGAGGTAACAGGCCGGGGGGAAACCTCTACCACCAAGACACTAAGGCACAAAGGTTTATTTTTGTTATTAAATAACCGTGTCAATCCGTGTGTCTAAAAAACTCTGCGTTCTCCGCGTTCTCTGCGGTAAAATAAATCCGTGTAATCTGTGTAATCCGCCTTCGATAAATCTTCGGCGGACAAGTCCGCGATTAAAACCTGCCTTATCTTCGTGTCTCCCGGAAGGGATGGCCAAGCCATTCGGGTCTTCGTGGTTTAATAAAAACTGTGTTAATCAGTGTCTAAAAAAAACTCTGCGTTCTCCGCGTTCTCAGCGGTAAAATAAATTAGTTAAGCAACTCAAAACTTTTATCCGCCTTTAGTTTGGCGGACAGCACTAACAACTCAAAACTTTCTTCGTGTCTTCGGGTCTTTG
>CAYUIL010000035.1:0-2447 GCA_964444715.1 uncultured Pirellulales bacterium
AACTGGTGAGGTATTTTTCGAGGGTCGCAACATTGAGCAGATAACCGACAGCTTGTTACGCAAGAAGGTCGGCATTATCTTCGCCCTGCCGCAGGTGCTGCCGGTAAGCATATTCAACAACGTTGCATACGGCCCAAAGGTGCACGGCACCACCAAAAAAGCGGCCGTCGCTGAAATAGTGGAAAACGCATTGAAAAAAGCATACCTGTGGGATGAAATCAAAGACCGACTCGACACGCCCGCAACGAAGCTGTCCGGCGGCCAGCAGCAGCGACTCTGCATCGCAAGAACGCTGGCCGTCGAGCCGGACGTGATACTTTATGATGAACCCTGCTCAGGTCTTGACCCCATCTCAACAGCCAAGGTCGAAGATGCTATGCGGGAGCTTAAAAAGGACTACACGCAAATTCTGGTGACGAACAACACCAAGCAGGCGGCACGCGTTACCGAACGCTGCGGATTCTTCCTTATGGGAGACCTGGTTGAGATAGCCGAAACCGAGGCGCTGTTCACCAATCCAAAAGACAAACGAACTGACGATTATATAACCGGCAGATTCGGCTAATATGGAATTCGAGACAAAAATAAAAACGTTCAAGCTGAACCTGTTTTACGGGGATTTTTTGGCCCTGAAAGACGTGAACATCACCATTCCCGAACGCAACATCACCGCAATCATAGGCCCATCCGGCTGCGGCAAATCCACGCTCCTGCGATGCTTCAACAGAATGAACGACCTTGTCGAGAACACAAAAGTCGAAGGCAAAATTGTTATCGAAGGACAAGATATTCTCGGCCCGGCCACAGACCTGATACTCCTGCGCAGGAAGGTGGGAATGGTCTTCCAGAGGCCAAACGTCTTCGACCTGTCGATATATAACAATCTCAGGTTCGGTCTGCGAATACATCGAATGCTGAACCACAAAGACGACATTATGCGGACAATCCAAAATGGCCTCGAACATGTCGGCCTGTGGGACGAATTAAAGGACAAGCTCCGAAAGAACGCTCGCTCGCTTTCATTGGAGCAGCAGCAGCGGCTGTGCATCGCAAGGGTATTGATTCTCAAGCCCGACATAATTTTGCTGGACGAGCCCTGCTCGGCGCTTGACCCGGTTGCGACGCTGAAAATAGAGGAGCTGCTGCGAGTGCTTAAACAGGAATACACGCTTGTAATTGTGACACATAATATGCAGCAGGCAGCGAGGGTGTCGGACTACACGGGTTTTATGTATTTGGGCGAGCTAATCGAATTTGGAAATACTGACGATATCTTTACTAATCCGAAGGAAAAGCTTACAGAAAACTACATAAGCGGCCATTTCGGCTGAGCTATGGAGGTAATGACAATGCGGGAAAGTTTTGAAGAAAACATTAAGGAGCTTAACGAAGACGTCGTCACGATGAGCGAGATGGTCGCCAATGCGACCAGCCGTTCCGTCGCAGCCCTGGGGGACCGCGATGTCGAAGAGGCCAAACGAATCATCAACGACGACCTGCTCATCAACAAAAAGCGATGGCACATCGAGGAAAAATGCATCAATCTTATCGCCCTGCAGCAGCCGGTCGCCACCGATTTGCGCGAAATCATAGCGGTCCTGAATATTATCACCGAGCTGGAACGTATGGGCGACTATGCCGAAGGAATCGCCAAGATAGTCGTTACGCTCGGCGGAGAACCCCTCATCAGACCGTTGATTTTTCTGCCTAAGATGGCGGAAAAGACCATCGGTATGCTTCGACGAAGTATACAGGCCCTTGTCAACAAAGACGCCAGGATGGCAGATGCGATTTGCAGCGAGGACGACGAGGTCGATAAGCTTTACGACGAGGCATATCACGACCTGTTGATGAGGATGATTAAAGACCCCACGCTGATATCAAAAGCGACGCCTCTTATCTGGGCCGTGCACAATCTGGAGCGAAGCGCCGACCGCGTCACCAACATCTGCGAACGAATCGTTTTCTTAGCCACCGGCTCTATGCCGCAGGTGAACGTGTCGAGGTACTAAGCCAACGGCGAAAAACAGGGTAACTGCCTCCGGCAGGATAGAGGGAAATTATTGGTGGATACTATTGGGTGAGCAGGTAAAATATCTGCCAAACTTTCGGATAAGGATTTTGCTATGACCCGGCCGCACCTGATAGCCAGATTGATATTTGTTGCGATGGGAATTTACCTGCTGATGTGGTTTTTCAGCGGGATTGGTTCTATCGTTATCGGCTCCCAGCTCAATAGCACTGCGGAAACCTCCATACCAAAGACACTTATTACAGCCGTTACTGCGGCAATTACCTTGGCGGCATCACTTATTTTACTTTTCCGGTCCGACCGGCTGACGAGGTTAATTGCAGGCCCCGATGCGGACCAGTGTGAAAAAGTGGACGCCATCTGGATAATAGCAGGTCTACGAATGATGGTCTGCTTCTGCGGACTTTTGATTCTT
>CAYUIL010000035.1:2457-6854 GCA_964444715.1 uncultured Pirellulales bacterium
ATTCTTTATTCTCATATAGAACGACTATTTTTTTATGTCCCGGCCATCATAAAAGGCACAAATGTCTTATCTTATATGACGCTCGAAGGTCAAACTTCGGGGATTTTAACTAAAAGAGTCGGGTGGTTCGTAGTGGAAGTATCAAAATTGATTTTTGCGATATACCTGATTTATGGAGCTCCGCATTATGTTCGCCTGCAAATGCGGTCAATCGCGGCAAAAAACGAGGTGAAAAATGAGCAGGAATGAATTGAAAGTTCTGGCAAGAATAATGCTGATTGGTGTGGGGTTGTATGTCCTCACCCAGATATTCCTGACTGTTTCGTCGAGTGTTGCAGCGATGTCGACGCTCGTATCTTCCCAGATTAAACAAGGGGCCCCAATAATAATCATCTCGCTATGTATATATACCACATTGGGGATTGCAACGGTATATCTTCTGGTCCGTTGTGCAAATCGCATTTCCGCTAAAATTGTCGGACCTGAGCCGGCGGAAGATATACAGGTCTCTTGGCTGGCAGTTGCTTTTCGCCTTGTATGCGTGGCCGTAGGAGTATTGTTCCTTTATTGGCTAGTTCCATCCCTGGTTATGACTCTGTATACGTATATAACTATCAACCCCAATCTGCATTATATGTCGCCGAAATCAGATATTCTAAAATATGTCATAATGCTGGGGCTAAGTATATATCTCGCTTATGGCGCACCGGGGTTTGTCCGCTGGCAGGTAAGGAAGACCCTCAAACAGTGCAGTAAAATCGAAGAACAGCAGCCAACCTGGCGTTAGCCGTCGTCGATGCCGGTGATAGTGGCATCGAGGCCCATAATGACGGTTTTGACAGCGGGGTCGTTTATTATTTCATTTTGCCTCTGGCTTCTTGTCCCGGGCTTAGCCGGCCCGTCAGCCACCTTTGTCTGTCCTTCCGCGACCCGCAGTTCGACCACAAGGGACATACCCAACTTTTCCCGCAGGACCGACTCTATTTGCCCGATTCGGCCATTGCTTTCGCACATCTTCTTTTGAACGGCGGATGACTCGCCAAACTCCAGCGTCAAAGTCCCGTTCTCGAACCGGACCGGCTGAGCACAACCCAGCAGCCCCGCTGTGCCCGGCCCCAGGCGTTCACCAACAGTCGCCAGGATATCCCGCCAGTTGCTCCTTATCGACTCCAGCCCCTCTGCCTGTGGCAAGTTCGCCGGCGTTTGCTTCGCCAACGGCGGCTGTTCCTCCGTGACGGTGTTCGCAGGCCGGTTAAACGTTACTTTTTTTTTATCCTGAGAAGGAAGCAATTGTGAAAGCAACTGGTCAACGTTGAGGAAATGCTCGCTCATCGCCAGTCGAATAATGGCCGCCTCTAAAAGAGGCCTCGCGGTGTCGCTGTTCTTCAGCGACCATCGCAGCTTTTCGAGCGTCGTTATGCTGTAAACCAGCCCGGCTATGTCGAACTTCTCCGCCAACTGCTCAGCCCGCTTTCTCTGCTGCTCCGTGAGGGTAATCAGGTCGCTCGCCGCCCCGGCCGCTTTTACGACCATCAGGTCCCGCATATACTCGACCAGGGCGTCGGCAATCTGGACCTCGCTAAGCCCCGCGTTCATCAACTCCCCAGCCGCAACAAGCGCCGCCGCCGCATCCGACCCGCCTATCGCGGCAACAAGCCCGCAGACCTTCTCGCTGTTGGGACATCCCAAATACTCCTCAAGCAGTCCGGCGGTGAGCGGCTGGACGCCCGTGCTGATGAGCCGGTCAAGCAAGCTCAAGCCGTCCCGCATTGAGCCATTAGCGAGCTTGGCTAATGCCAAAACGAGGTCATCGTCGTACTTTATCTTCTCCTGGTCCAATATGGCTTTGAGCTGCCGACCAATAAGTGCCGGCGATATATTTCTGAAATCAAACCTCTGGCACCGCGATTGAATCGTCGGCAGCACCTTGTTCGGCTCGGTGGTGGCAAAGATGAATTTGACGTGGCTCGGCGGCTCCTCAAGAATCTTCAACAGCGCATTGAACGCCTCCGTTGTGAGCATGTGAACTTCGTCAATAATGTAAATCTTGAAGCGCGAGCGCGCGGGCCGATAAATGGCGTTGTCTCGAAGCTCACGAATGTTGTCTATCCCGCGGTTCGACGCCCCGTCAATTTCAATAACGTCGATGTCCTCGCCGAGATTGATTGAAACGCAACTGTCGCACTTGCAGCACGGTTTATCGGTCGGCTCCTTTGAGGCCAGGCAGTTCAGGGATTTAGCCAGAATCCTGGCCATTGTCGTTTTGCCGACGCCGCGGGTGCCGGTAAACAGATATGCGTGGGCGACCCTGCCCGTCTTTATCGCGTTTTTCAGCGTCTGGGCAATCGGGTCCTGCCCGACTACGTCGTCGAAGGTCTGCGAACGATATTTACGAGCTAATACTGTATAAGCCATACGTAATTTTCTATTTTATATTTTCTATTTTCAATTTGTCGTTTCGCAGCGTTTTTGTGGAAGACACAAAAAGAGCGGTCAGTTCCTTACCTTCATCCAACAAAGGCATCACACGTGATTGCTGAAGAAGTTTTTCATCGATTATAAATTCGAGCCAAAAGCAACCCTCGTCCGCCTCTTCCAAGACAATATTCAATTTCGCAGTAAAGCTTGCTCGTGATTGAGCGATACAAGCGGCACGATAGTTTGCCCCAACCGATGTGCCGCACTTAATCAACTGCGTCCGAACATGCCTGCCCAATGGTGTATCCGGCAAAGCCATCGCAAGTTTTACACACCGATGGGCGAAATCCTTTGTCCGTTTTTTCAATTCATCGCGGTCCATCACGCCAAAAATAAAAAATTGAAAATATCAAATAAAAAATAACAGATCGGCCGGGTTTGCCACGGCACGGCCGAACACCGCGTATGGCTGCTCGGTTCCCCGCCTGACCAGGTTAACGGGTCGGTCTGCATGGGACCCGGCCGGTAAAAACAATTTACTATTTTCAATCTGCAACCTATTATTCGGCTTGTTGCAGTATAACAACTGACCCGATAATTTCCATAATTTTTGCTTGAACATAATCGGCCGGCAAGCTAATACGATATATAGAAGCTAAATGACAAATACCGGATAAGGGAGACAGATATGAAAGTGCGAATCGAGGACACCTGCACGGCGTGCGGCCTGTGCTGCGACACCTGCCCGGAGGTCTTTGAAATGGGCCCCAATATGGCCCAGGTAAAGGCTGAAGACGTCCCGGCAGAGCACGAGGACGCCGTCCAGCAGGCAGCCGACGAATGCCCCGTCGAGGCAATAGTCGTCGAGTAAATTACCCCGACAGCTCTTTGCTTCTGTTGCGGGCCGCGACTAAGGCGTCAGTCACTAATTGAGAAAAATTCTTTGCCGCAAAGACCTTTAGCGCCGCCTCGGTCGTTCCGCCCGGCGAGGTAACCTTGCGTCGCAGCTCACCGGGACCTTCACGACGTTTATCTCCTTCGATTGCCAGCATAGCAGCCCCCTTTGCGGTCTGGAGCACAAGAATCTTGGCAATTTCCTCCGGCAGGCCCATACGGTGCGCCACTCTAATCATATCTTCCATCAGCAGGAAAAAATAAGCCGGGCCGGAGCCGCTGACCGCCGTCACCGCGTCCATCAGGTCCTCGTTATCAACGATGACCGTTTTGCCGATGGCTGAGAATATCTGCAATGCCTTGCTCATCATCGACCTTGCCCTGCTGTTGGCAAATAGCGCGCTTGCACCCTCGCCGATTAATGCTGGCGTATTCGGCATAACTCGAATTATCGGCTTATCGCCGAGCGCCGCAGCAATTTCGGCAACTTTTACACCCGCCGCGATGGAAATAATTAGTGTGCTGTACCGGATGGATGGTTCTATTGTCAGTAATACATCAGCCATATTCTGTGGCTTGACACTCAGCACCAACACATCGACCTGGCCCGCCAGCGCAGCGCTTTTGATTATCGGCTGCACCCGATACTGGCTGGAAAGCAACTGCAGCCGGTCGGCCCGAACGTCATTTACAAATATGTATTTTGGCTTGCATACCCTCGCGTTGATAATGCCCTTTATCAGGGCCTCAGCCATATTCCCCGCACCGATAAATCCAATCGTGTCCATAGTGCCCCCTTGTAGCCACCAACGCATAAACTATAATCTCCTATGTAATATCGAACCGTATAATATATCCGCTTACGGAGAAAGGCAATGCAAAAGAAGATTAGTTTCGAGCTGGCCGTAAAAACAAAATACCCCGAACAGGTGGTAATTGCAATAGCAAAGGACAAATCCGGCAAAGCCAACCCCGTTACGCTCGGCTGGACAATGATTGCATCAGGCGACCCGCCGATGATGGCAATCGGCGTCTATAAAGGCCATTACACCGTCAAATGTATCCGCCATTCAAACTGCTTCACG
>CAYUIL010000035.1:6864-13146 GCA_964444715.1 uncultured Pirellulales bacterium
ACCCCTCCTCTGATATGGTCAAAGCCGCCCTTTTCTTCGGCTCACATTCAGGCCGAGACACCGACAAACTAAAAGAATTTCCCTGCAAAACCGCCCCCGCCAAAAAGATTGATTCGGTCCTGCTCGCCGACGCCGTCGCCAACTTCGAATGTCGGTTGGTAAAGCAGATTCCCACCGGCGACCACATCACCTTCATCGGCCGGGTCGTCTGCTCCCACACCAATCCCAAACGCAAGATTTATCCGCCGGTAGGCGTGAAACGCCTCTACTCCTTAGGCACAGGACATAAGCTGGGAGCTGTTTGCTAATCCGCACATATTTTCGATTTCCAACTTTCGGGATTTGGGCTTATGATAGTGCTATGCTCGAAAAGGGACTCGTGCAGATTTATACCGGCGACGGCAAAGGCAAGACGACGGCGGCCTTCGGCCTGGCGCTGCGCGCAGCAGGACAGGGCAACAAGGTCCTGATTTACCAATTCCTTAAACCGGCCTCGCTGGATATCGGAGAGCGTTTCGCGCTGCAACTGGGTGCGGTGAGAATCCGTGTTGAGGCGATGGACGTCCCCTGGGATATGGCGAAATCACCGAAAGACCCAAAGGCGATTGAGATGGCTCAAACTGCCATTCACGATGTACTTGAACGGCTCACAGAAACCGCCGCGAAGAGATTTTACGACGTCCTGATACTTGATGAGATTGTGTATTGCCTCGCAAAAGGGCTGGCGAAGCTGGAAGATATAAAAGAACTCATCGAAAAACGGGACGGCCGGGTCGAAATTGTCCTGACCGGCCGTGGCGCGACGCAGGAATTGATTGCAATGGCCGACCTTGTTACGGAAATGAAGAATATAAAGCACCCGTTCGATAAAGATATTGAGGCAAGACGAGGGATAGAATTTTGAATATTGCGGCGATAATTTGTGCGGCAGGCCCCGGACAGCGATTCGGCGGAAAACGAAAGAAACAGTTTGCCGAGGTGGGAGGCCGTGCAGCATTCCTGCGAAGCGTCGAACTGTTCTCCAGCCGCGACGACGTAAAGCAAATCCTGTTGGGTATCCCGCAGGAGGATGAGGAGATTGTAAAGGTTCGCTGGGGGGCAAACCTGTCTTTGTTCAACGTTAAGACCTTCATAGGCGGAGCAACACGCTTCGAGACGGTCGATAAGGCGATTGGGTTATTGAAGGATGATATCGAGCTTGTGGCGATTCACGATGCCGCCCGCTGCTGCGTGACGGCCAAGTGGATTGATGATGCAATTAAAACCGCTGAAAAATCCGGTGCGGCCATTTTAGCTTGTCCGGTTTCAGCGACTCTAAAAGAAGTCAGGGATGGCATCATTATCCGAACCGTCGATAGAACGACTTTTTATGAGGCACAGACGCCGCAGGTCTTTGAGATAAAGCTATTGAGGCAATCCCGCGAAAAAGCCGACAAGACAAACACCGACAAAATCACTGATGATTCGCAGCTTGTCGAGGCCCTCGGCCATCCTGTCTCGATTGTCGAGACCGATTCATCGAATATCAAGATTACTTACCCAGCCGACGTCGCTATCGCCGAGGCCATTCTCAAATCCCGACCCCAGCCCAAAAAAGAGGGCTACATCGGCCCATACGCCGAGGCACAGTGGTAACGCAACCGCTTTTCGCACATCGACTTACGTAAATAGCCGGGATTACTCAGAAGAGAACCGTAAAAAATTTTCAAAAATATTCTTTTTTTCGTTGACAACTACACGACTATCGTATATACTTACACGAGGATAGGTTAAAGTAAAGTAACATAGAAGGAGATATCCGTATGAAAAAGTTTATCGAAGAAAATAAGCAATTACTGAAATTCTACTCCCTGGCGTCCAAAGTCATCGGCTGGGCGTTAATATTGGGAGGAACTTTGTGGTTTCTCCTGTTTGCGCTGTGCATCCTGGCGGCAAGGGACGCAGCAGGTGAGCTGCGGTGGCCTCCTTTGACCGAAAATGTGACGTACGCAACGTCGGCTTTTGTCTTCGACTTCGTTTTCCTCGGGCTGGTCGCGCTTGTTCTCTCGCGGCTTATAGAGTGCATAGTGCAGGATGTATATCAGCCGGCCCGGCTTCTCCGATTCGGGAGCGTCATTCTCTATATATACGCGGGACTTGTGATTGGCAGGGCGATACTGACATATCATCTTTGGCACGTCGGCGTGCCGGGAATATACGGTGCCGGCCATTTGCTCTTTGCGCAGCCGCTGGTGTTTCCAACACTGGCCAAAGCCCTCATATTAGTCGGCGCAGGTGTGATTCTGCATCGTCTGCTGCCTGTCATTGAAGAATCGAAGACCCTTGTTTGATGGAGGACGCCAATGATAAACGTTCGTCTCGATTATGTTCTTCTTGACCGGCGAATGAAGCTCACGGCCCTTGCCGAGGCAACCGGCATTGCCCTCAATAACCTGTCGGTTCTTAAAACCAACAAGGCCCGTGCGGTTCGCTTTTCCACGCTCAGCTCGATATGCAAGGCCCTGAATTGCTCACCCGGCGATTTGCTCGAATATATCCCCGACCCGCGCGCCGACTGAAGGCCAGCGACCTCTTTAATCCGGCCCACTTTTTGCCGATTCTCGTAAATAACGCCCGCGACCTCTCATCCTCCTGCGGAAAGTTCAGGCGGGCGAACTCACCGAAATACTTTTTAGCTGCTTTATCATAAGCCCGGGCCGCTGCGACTTCGCTGTCAAATCTCCCTAACCGTATTCGTTTCCCCTTATGCATTATTCGACTTTCCCAATTGCCTCTCGGCTTGTAGAAATTTACACCGATAAATCGCGACGTGGCTTTTTTCCTCTTTCGTCTGTTGCGTATATTTTCTGCTCGCGTCGCAAAACGCAGATTGCTCCCGCGATTATCTAAGGAGTCGCAATTTTTGTGGTCAACGAGTCGGCCATCCGTCGGATTCATTATCTCCCTGTGCATAGACAACATCTTTGTCTTTTTCGGACTGACCAATTTGAATCGGACCGCGTATAAATTTTCTCCGCTGTTCCCGCTTCCATACACAACCCATTTGAAATTCCTTAGTTGGCAATAATCCGCCTGCTCTAAAATCGTCCACTTCCCTTCGCCTAAGTAAATTTTGCGAAACGTGTAGCCGTACTTCAACAGCCGATACATCATCACCGGCCACGCCAAAATCCTGTCTAACCAATCCCGTATCTCGCTTGTTACGTTATTCTTCATATTCCTCTCCTCGGAGCGCAGCGCAGATCCCCGAGAACCCGCCCCATTGGTTCCGCAGCAGGGGACCCATTTTTTAATTGTTCAATGTTCAGAGTTCGATGTTGGGCGTTGGACGTTTAATTCTGTCGTCCTTTTACCCGCTTGGGACTACTGTCCCGATATGCTTGCACCGCTGTGCGAAATGCTTGCCCTATCTTGGGCGACTTCTTTGTTAGACCTGCGAGGTCTAACAGGCCGGCATTATACCAAATTCATTCCCCCTGTTCAATGAAAATCTAACAAAATTCAACCACGGATTAACGCAGATTTGCACTGATTTTAACCTCTTGCGAATAATGAGGTTACAGCGGTTTTTACCACGGAGAAACAACAATATTTTTGACTGATGACTTGTCCGGCGTAGCTTTAGCGAAGTCGGATTGATGATTTCAAAGGCGGTTTCAACCTGCCTCGGCCTGCCCCTGCGTCTCTTTTTGCGCAACGGAGCGAAGCCCCACCTTGCGGGGCGACCTGCCCAGCGCATGCGAAGATGGAAGCCCTTCATTGCAGGAAGAAGCAAAACGGCAGGGGCCAAATCTCGCCAATGCTTTTTACTGCTCAACTATTCACCTGCTCAACTATCTCGCGACCTGTCCGGCGTAGTCCCGATGTTTACCCGTTTTCTTTGTGGCGGGCCGTTTATCGCGACGAAGTCGGAAGCGTAATTCAGGGCAGGAAATCCTTCGGGAGAGTCAATGCCGAGTAATACGGTGGCAGTTGTTCTTTAAAGCGTAAATTAGTATAGTGTCCCCAGATTTACAGCTAATTAAATGACCAGACGTTGCGATTGGATATATGGAAGAAGAATCATGAATACAGACCAACAGAAAAATATTGAAGATGCAATAGATAACCTTTGTGAGAATCTTGTCTGGACATGGGCTTATTATCGTGCCTTGGCAGGCCTTCACAAATTAGCCAAAGATTCACCTAAATTACTTGAGCCCTATCCGGAATTTATCTCCTGCCTATATCACGGTCTGTTTGATGCTCTCTTCCTTAAACTCTCTCACTTCGTTGACTCATCCAAGGGAGCTTCGGGGATCCCGAGCATGTTCAAACTCCTTCGAAGATACTACTTAAATGATAAATCTCTGATAGATCAGATTAAGATTGACGATAAAAGTCTCAGTGAAAAAACCAATATGCGTAAAATCTCCAATTGGAGGAATCAAATTGTTGCCCATTTAAGTCATACCATTCATGATTCGGATTTCTTCAATGATAACAAACTTCATCTTTCTGAGATTCAAGATTTGATCATTTTCTTCGAAAGCATGATAAATACTTACTCGAAAAAACTATTACAGAGAGTCAATGATACAAGATACCCATCAATATCAGTTGAACAGGAAATTAGTAACATGATGAGGTCATAGCTGACAGACACATCAATTTTTGCTTTGAAATGCATGGGGCATTCACAGATTTGGAAATTATTTTGATTTACCATAATAAGTTACGGATTTTAATCCTATTAACATGTGTTCTACATAATCGTATTTCTTTTCGGTCTCTTCCATCAAAGGCGCGTCTTTCATCTCTGATAAAATGAAACGAACATAACCTGCGCCGGATGTTGCAACAAAAGTCACAAAAGCACCACTTTGAATACGAGTTAACTCGATATCATTTCTACTTGCCCAAAAATACTTTTCACCAACTTTTGTAATAGTACATTTAAATTCTAATGCTTTATCTCCTTTGATATCCTCCACCACACGGTTAAGGCCACCTTCGCTAATCTTAAGGACAGGAATACCCGTAAAGATAACTTCCTTACCCTCTTGCGAATGACCCTGAGTCAAAAATATACTCGCCAATAATAAAACTGGAAGGATAATTTTCTTAAACATACAAACCTCTTTTTAATTAAATAACATTCATCTATATACACACTAAATCTGGATTTATCATACTCATTTCCATTACAATACAAAAGCTATCGTCTCATCTTTCTTTATTCAAGAATCCTACCTGTTCCATGCCACTGTGAAGGCATTGGTTTGTCTGCCACAAATCCACCTAAATGCCTTGAATGTACCACAATGTAATCTTGAGTGTCTTTAACACAGTCATAAAAAACCGTTGTGAAAAAGACATTTCCGACATCACTTTTTTCGATAAAAGAAATTCCCTCCGCTGTTGCAAACACAGAAACATCTGTTGCCCCTTGATTCCCTATCATTCTTGCTTTGCCTTTTTTGAGATCTATAGAATCGAAAACAAAATCCCTGTCCTTTTCCTTGCTTGACCATTGTCCTATTTCTATTTTAGGTTCTTTTGTGGCTTTAGACCAATGCGCCGTTGCACCATTTATAAGGGTGATTCTTATAGATCTTGCTTTTAACAATTTATCAAACGAAGAAACTTTTTGGTCTGTATCTTGACCTTTGACTACTGTAAGCTTTTCACCAAAAAATAATATTCCCATAACTCCCAAAACAGTCAGCGAATAGATAAGAAATCTTTTCATAAAAATCTCCTAATAACTAAGGCGAATAAATTGTCAGTGTTCTCTTTCATCAGAAGTTTAACCATCTATAATAAAGACGCTTGCCGAAGGACAATGATGTAGTCAAAGGTGCGATTCTCTTCAAAAGTTTACCCGCCTTCTTTGTGTCAGGTCACTTGCCTCGGCATAGCAGCAGGCGAAGCCGGGTCCGGCCATAAGGAATCATTATATCGCTAAACAGTGAAAGAGGACAAGCTTTTTTCAGTTTTCGCCACTAAGTTTACCCGCCGTTTTTGTGGCGGGCCCCTAAGTTTATCCGCCGTTTTTTTGGCGGGGCGCTAAGTATTTTCTTCGTGTCTTGGGGTCTTGGTGGTGGATTTTTCTTCACTTGTTTTTTCCTCCGGCTGATACAGCACAACGAACTCTTTCTTGATATTTTCCTGCATATTGGCCGGCAGACGGTTGAAATCAAGGAGCTGAACCTTAAAGGGCAGGTCGCTTTCAATAAACGTACCATTCAGCTTCGGTAATTCTCTTTTGGCTGTTTCTTTATCGCATAGAACGGCCAGGTC